>CAZIMU010000256.1:0-2533 GCA_964540355.1 uncultured Fibrobacteraceae bacterium
AGCAATATAACACTTCGCTTGAATTGGCTATGGAAACTTTTTTTAATTCAAATGCTTATAAACTTTTAAGCGACAAGGAAACAGGTTATTATTTTGATAGCATTCCAGAGTTTTTTGATATGTTTGTGGACGAGGCTAACGGTCGTTGATGCCCCAAATATACATAAAACTCCACAAGCCTTTTGGCTACGAATGTAGCCACGCGCCCACAAGCCACGAATCGGTATTCGCCTTGTTTCCGCGCGAACTTGTGAAACAAGGCTTGCAGTGTGCGGGCAGGTTGGATTACGATACAACAGGTTTGCTTTTGCTTTCAAACGATGGGCAGTTCATACACAAAATTGAGCATCCTAAAAAAGGATTTGCAAAAACTTATGTGGCAACGCTTGCCGAGCCTTTGACCGAAGAAATGCAAAAAAAACTTTTGGAAGGAGTTGAACTCAGAGGGGAAAAAAAGCCTTGTTCGGCAGTTGAATTAAAACTCATAGCGGAGAATACGGCAGAAATAACGATAAAAGGCGGGCTTTATCACCAAGTTAAGAGAATGTTTGCCGCTGTTGGGAACAAGGTTGTAGCTCTGCATAGAAGCAAAATAGGGGAGTATGAGTTAGGCGAACTCAAAGCAGGGGAGTGGAGTTATGTAGATAATGATTAACTTAATGTTTGGGATAAGGGGCATGGGATAAGGGATATGAGTATGCAAAAAATGGCTTTTTAAGCTGTTTTGTAGAAAAAAATCATGTCCCTTGTCCCATATCCCAGAGCACTTGAGTATGAGTTAATCTGTATTTACTATTTTTATTATCGTGGATAGATTTATTTGTTTAGAAGGCATAGATGGTTGCGGAAAAAGTACGCAGGTTGCTGCTTTGGGCGATTTTTTGGAGAAAGAGGGATTTAAGGTTTTGCGAATAAGAGAGCCGGGCGGAACAGAGATTTCCGAGGCTATTCGGCAAGTGATATTGAATCCAGAGTATAAAGACAAAATGAACGATGTGGCCGAATTGTTTTTATATAGTGCTGCGCGAGCGCAGTTGATACACGAAGTGGTTAAGCCAGCTCTCAGAAAAGGCTATGTGGTTTTGGCAGACCGTTTTGCTTACAGTACTCTTGCATATCAAGGTTTTGGCAGAGGATTGGATATAGAAATGGTAAAAAATTTGCTTCGCATGACTTGCGGAGTTTTTTTCCCGAACAAAACATTTATTTTTGATATACCAGTTTCTTTAAGCAAAGAAAGGCTTTCAAAAAATGCTTTCAATAAAGACCGCATTGAACAAGAACAAGATGATTTTTTTGAGCGGGTTCGTCAAGGGTACTTAACAATAGCAAAGGAAAATCCAGAAACTTGCGTTTTAATAAACGCCGCCAGGTCTAAAGAAGATATTTTCGAATTCCTTGTTTCTAACCTCAAGGACTGAATCAAATCCAAAAAAGGCTATGCCAGGTGTTTTGATTTTGGTGGTTTTCAAAAATTCTGATAATGGCTGTTCTATAGTTTTTCCTTTTAATTGAGAGGCGTGGCGGAACATCAAGCCCTTCTTTTTGCTGCTTCCAACTGCAAAGCCTACGTGAGCGGCATCAAGGCCCGGCAAATCGCTTAGAATGGCAAGCCCAAAAATAGTGTCTCTCTCAAATTTTGCTGTGTCTGCATAAATAATGGCTTTGGCTTTTGGCAAGTGCATAATGCTCACTTTTGGATTATCCGCACTTGGGTCTGAAAAGAATTTCTTTTTGTCAATTTCCTTTTCAAAAACTTCCTCTAACCCAAGCCCCCACCCCCCGAATCCAGAAACATATCCATTATTTACAAGCCAATCTGCAACCAAAAAATGATTTCTTGTTTTGTAGTTTATAACTCCATTTTTATAACGGATATTTTGCAAAATATCAAAAAAGTCATTGTAGTTTTTTGAGTATGCCAAAGCCAGAGAGTGCTCCATATATGTGACGCAATCCATTTCGCTAAAGTTCACCCTTGGTTTATAGCTCGGATAAATTGAAAGTCCTTCCCCCATTGGCCCCAAATAATACGGTTTGCCTTTTAGCTTGTTTGAAAAATAATTTATGCGCTCGTTTAAGTTTTTTATTTCTGCTGCACCCTGCCATATAATTTTTCCATATTCCAAATGCACAGCTTCGCTGTTGTGGTACCTCGCTATGCGGCCTGCCAAAGAGTCTAAGAGACTGCGGGCCAAATCTTCTTTTACTTTCTCTGCTTTGTTCAAATAAAGTGCAAAAGCCAGGGTATCGTTATCTGCGGCTATGTAGCCGGCAAGCCCGTGCACACCTTCTATAAAACCTGTTTTGAATCTTATTTTATCTTTGAACTCAACGTGCAATCGCTTGCCTCCACCGGAAATCCCCGGAATTGCGAGTGAAGCAAAATATATATCGCCTTTTTCTTGCTTTTTCATATAGGTTAAAAGACGGGTTAGAGAATTTGGTTTTAATGCGTTTTGAGTTGAAAGACCGCTACCGTCAACCATTTTGAAATCTGCTACCGGAAGTCCTGCTTGGTTCAAAAATTGCT
>CAZIMU010000257.1:0-2504 GCA_964540355.1 uncultured Fibrobacteraceae bacterium
TGGATTTGCCCGGCACTTATGATTTAGGTACTTGGAGCGAAGACGAGCGCGTTGCTCGAACATATCTGTTTTCTGGCGAGCCTGAGTTTTTGATAAATGTTATAGACAGCACAAATATTGAACGCAATTTGTATTTAACAACCATTTTGCAAGAAAAGGGCATAAAAACGCTTGTTTTGCTGAATATGATAGATGTCGCTAATAAAGACGGAATATCCATAGATATTGAGCAATTGGAAAAAGAACTAGGCGTTCCTGTATTAGCAGTTTCCGCTCTTCAACGTGGAAGCAAAAATAAAATAATAAGCAAAATAGCAGAGGCTCTGACACAGGAGCAAAAACCAATAGTGCCCCCTCCCCCGCCTATTGAAAACGAAGAAGAAAAAGATGAAATCCTTGCCGAATGGCGCTACAAACGCATAGAGAACATAGTTGCAAAATCCATTAAAAAAGGAATTTCTCCATACAAAGCAGGCGATAAAATAGACAAATTCATTATGAACAAATTTATCGGGTTGCCTCTCTTTTTATTTGTGATGTATTTGCTTTTTTGGTTAGCCGTCAACGTGGGCGGAGTGTTCATAGACTTTTTTGATATAGCCTTTGGTGCAATTTTTGTGGATGGCGTAAAATATGTTTTAACAAGCATAAACGCTCCAGAGTCAGTCATTTCTATTCTTGCAGACGGAGTTGGTTCTGGTATTCAAGCACTTTCCACATTCTTCCCCATAATATTTTCGCTGTTCTTCTTTATGGGGCTTCTTGAAAATTCTGGCTATATATCGCGAGCGGCTTTTGTTGTGGATAGGATAATGCGCTCTATGGGGCTCCCTGGCAAGGCTTTTATTCCAATGCTCATAGGCTTTGGTTGCTCGGTTCCCGCTATTATGGCAACAAGGAGTTTGGAAAATAAAAGGGATAAAATTTTAAGCGTATTTATGGTTCCTTTTATGAGTTGTGGCGCAAGGCTTCCAGTATATATAGTTATCACAGCGGCATTTTTTCCGCATAACTCTCAAAATATGATTTTTGCGCTTTATATGATTGGAATTTTCCTAGCTCTGGCAACTGGGCTTTTGCTGAAAGGCACCGTGTATAAAGGGCATTTAGCTCCCTTTGTTATGGAGCTTCCTCAATACCACAGGCCAAAAATAGGAGCAGCAGCGCGAAACGCTCTTTTTAGAATAAAAGCCTTTATTAAAAAAGCCGGCAGAATTTTAATTCCCATAATGGCAATTTTAGGTGTTCTCAATTCTGTGAGCATCACAGGCGAATTTGGCGTGAGCGAAGAGGATTCCGTTCTTTCTACAACTGGCAAAGTCATTAGCCCAGTATTTTTGCCAATGGGAATAGGCGAAAACAACTGGCAGGCATCAGTGTCGCTTTTTTCAGGTTTGTTTGCCAAAGAGAGCATCGTGGGTGTGATGAGCACTCTTTATTCTCAAAACGCAGGAGCGGAACCTAAAGAGGAAGACGATAAGGAGTTTTCCTTAATCGAGCAATTTGGCGAGGCATTTGCCTCTATTCCAGAAAATGCAAAAAAACTCGGACAAAAAATAACAGACCCTCTTGGTTTGGATGATTCCGATATAATTAATAAATCTGCATCTATGTTTGAGCAAATGCAAAAGGCTTTTAACAACAGTTCGGCTGCGGCTTTTGCCTTTTTGATGTTTGTACTTTTATACGTTCCTTGTGTTTCTGCGGTTGCGGTTGCAGTGAGGGAAGTGGGTTTTGCTTTGGTTATTTTGCAATCCATATATTCCACAGTTCTGGGCTGGTGCTTGGCGGTGCTTTTTTACCAGACAACAGCGGGACATTCGTTACCGTTTATTATAATGGCTGTGTTTGTTTTGGTTGCAACTGTTTTTGGCGTTATTTTTTATGCCAAGAAGTCGGGCAGGTTTGAGGGTGTCTAAACAAGATTTTTGCCACCAAGTCTATTTCGCCATTGTATCAGGGCAAGAAGGGGTAGCGGAAAATGCCCCTAAGTTTGCGGTGAAGTTTGTATTTTCTCAAAACCATGAAGCCGCCTTCTCCAAAATCACTCGCAGATTTACTTCGCAACTATATTTTGCGAACAGGCAAAGATTGGCAGCAAGCTGCCGAAATTTACGATAAGCGGGTTTCGTTAAGAGAAGATTTTGAGCCTAGTGTTTTAATAGGGAACTCCACTCAACACAAAAGGATTTTAGACCTTTATCTGCATTGGCGGCATTGTGCAGGGCTTGGGCCCGAGCGCGATATGCTTGCAGGCAAGGAAGAAAGCGACAGGGAAACTCCGCTTTGTAAACCCAAACCTCATTCCGTTCTAATTCACAATTTGCGCTCTGCCTATAATGTAGGTTCAATTTTTCGCACCGCAGACTGCTTTGGTTTTTCGGAAATAAATTTATCCGGCTATACACCAAACATAGAACACCCTGCCTTGAAAAGCGCAGCCAGAGGATGCGAAACTTGGTTAAAGAGCAATAGGTGGGAAAGCCCGCTTGATTGCATAAATT
>CAZIMU010000258.1:0-2472 GCA_964540355.1 uncultured Fibrobacteraceae bacterium
TCCATATTCAGCAAACCATCGCTTGCTTTTTCGTAAACCCAATTAAGAGTTTTAGTAACTTTTGATTCATTAAGAGTAGAGGAAGCCATATATGGTAAATATAAAAATTTTCAAAAATTTTTTACTATATTATACGCTACAACAAAGGAGCTTACTATGCCAGCTATTCACTTCACAGAAGACGCATTTAAAAAAGCAATTCAATCAAGCCAGCCTGTATTAGTGGACTTTTGGGCACCTTGGTGCGGGCCTTGCAAAGCATTAGGGCCAACCATAGACACATTAAGCGATTTATATAAAGGCAAAGCAGTGGTTGCAAAAATAAATATAGACGATGTTCCAGAACTTGCTGTGGAATTAGAGGTTAGTTCCATTCCAACGGTTAAGATATTTAAAAATGGAACAGAAGTTGAAAGTTTCACAGGAGCTTTTCCACAGAGCAAATACCAGAAGGTTCTGGAGGCAAATCTCTAATGCCAGATAAGTTTGAAGAGCTATTTCGTTTGCAAGAAGTTTTAAACAACTTTGTTTTTACAAAGCAAGATTTACGGGATAAAAATGGCAAGGTGCTTACTATGGCAGCTCTTAGGGAGCAAGCTATGGGAGCAGAGCCTCTAGGTCCGAATACGGAAGTCAATGAGTGGCTTCGCAAATACTTAGAAGCTTTAACCGATGAGTCCAAAGAACTCGGCGAGGAATTGCTTTGGAAATGGTGGAGCAAAGACAAATTGGATATGCAGAACATAAGGGTTGAAATTGTCGATCAACTGCATTTTTGGCTCTCGCTTGCAATTACCGCTGGCATGGATGCCGAAAAGGTTTTTGATATTTATGTGCAAAAAAATAAAGTAAACATAGAACGCCAAAACGCAGGGTACAGCAAAGAAAATAAAACCGAAGCGGATAACAGGGGTATTGGCTAGTGGCTGGTGGTAAATGGCTAGTGGTATTGAGCATTTTGATTATTGCTTGTTCCAAGTCTGAGGCTCCTAAAGAGGGGGGAGGGGGGTCAGGTGGGAAACGAGAGCAGCAGGCTGTTAAAATTGAAGCCGTTGTTGCAAAAACAGAAGATATTAAAAGTTCAGTTCGAGGGCTTGGAATATTGCTCCCATCTAAAGAAGTTGAAATACAAGCGGAAATGGCGGGCAGGATTTTGGCTGTTTATTTTAATGATGGGCAAAATGTAAAAGCAGGTCAGAATTTAGTGAAAATAGACGATGCCAACTTACGCGCAGCAATGCTCAAAGCAAATTCAAAACTCGCATTTTCTAGAAGCACTGCACATAGAAAAAAACAGCAATTTGATGCAAAAGCAATTTCTGCGTATGAATGGGAACTTGTTGAGGCAGATTTGCAAACAGCAGAGGCAGATTCCATAGATGCAGCAGCTAATCTTTCAAAAGCCACAATTCGCGCACCCTTTGACGGAAAACTCGGCATTGGCAAAATAAACTTGGGAAAAAGGCTTGCGGTTGGCGAATCTATTGTGAAAATAGTTCAAAAATATCCGTTGAAGGTGGACTTTTCCGTTGCAGACAAATATGCTTCCATTTTGAAAGTTGGAATGGGAGTGGAAATTAATCGTGACAAAAAAAGCTACACGGCAACGGTTGATGCTTTGGAGAGTTCTTTGGATGCTTCTACCAGAACTTTGCTAGCAAGAGCAATTATAATAGACAACCCTGAAGAACTCGTGCCTGGTGCTCCTCTTGAATTTTCGTTGAACTTGCCATCCAGAGAATCCCTCACTGTTCCACCAGAAGCAATAGGCAGCGATGCCCTTGGCAGCACCGTGTATTTATACAAAGGCGGTAAAGCTAAACTTGCGCGCATAGAAATAGGGACCCGCTTTGTTGACAAAGTTGAAGTGCTTTCTGGTGTAAATGCAGGCGATACCGTTTTGTGCGCAGGCGCATCACCTGTTAGAGATGGCGGTGCGGTTGAGATAAGCAGGATGAGAAGGTAAGTAACTCCTACAAAATAAAAGTCCGCCCCTCGTGCAAAAACACCCTATGCTCCAACCAAAGTTTTAGAGCTTGCAACAAAGTGCGCTTTTCCACTTCTTTGCCAATTTGAATGAACTGCTCAATGCTGCCTGTGTCTGCAACTTGCTGAACACCCTGCCAAATAATGGGGCCTTGGTCTAGGTCTGCGGTTGCGAAATGCGCAGTTGCGCCTATTATCTTAACACCCTTTGCCCAGGCTTGGTGATATGGTTTTGCACCCTTGAACGCAGGCAAAAAACCGTGGTGGATATTTATTATTCGCTCATTCCACGCCTCTGTGAATTCCTTGCTCAAAATTTGCATATAGCGGGCAAGCACAATTCCCTCTGTTTGCGAAGCGTGTAAAATTTCGTTGAATTTTTTGTCTTGTTCGGGTTTTGGGAGAGTGCTTGGAACCAAAAAGAATGGCAAGTTGAAAAATCTCGCAAGTGGTTCTAAAACTGCGTGGTTTGAAATTATGCAGGTA
>CAZIMU010000259.1:0-2457 GCA_964540355.1 uncultured Fibrobacteraceae bacterium
AGGGGGGCTATTTTCCAAACAGAAGCAGACGATAAAGGGCTTGCACTGGTGGACGTAAAATCTGGAACGCTTAAAATTTATGTTTTGATAGACCCAGACGAAGAGCAGATTTTAAACGTAAAATTTTTCACTTATGGCGGGCAAATGCTCACAGCCCTTGCAAATATTTTTTGCGAAGAACTTTTGAACAAAAAAATAGAGGAAATTCAAAACATATCCTTTGAGAGTTTATTTGGGAAATTCGGGGTGGAATCCAGCAATGCAGACTTTCAAACAGTGGCAAAATTGCCAGCAATCATAACCGAGGCTTATCCAGAAAAAAAGAACATTGCTATGGCGGCAAGAGCCGCTATGGGAAGCGCAAAATTAAAAGCCTTTTCTGCGGAAGGCAGGGAACAAGCCGATGAGCAGTGGAAAAAACTGAGCAAAACAGAGAGATTGGAACAAATAGAGGAATGTTTAAACGATAATGTGCGCGCAATGCTCGCCGGAGACGGAGGCGGACTTGAGGTGCTAGACATAAAAGACGATAAAACAGTTCTAATTCGCTATCAGGGTGCTTGCGCTGGTTGCGGAGCTGCTGGCGAAGGAACGCTATATTATATAGAGAATCAGTTGCAGCAACACGTGTATTACGATTTAACGGTGGAACCAGACTTAACATTGTGAAAAAATTTTCTATCTTTTGATAAAAGAGGGTTTATAGACATGGAAATACCTGGAGAATTGCTCTTGCCAACGGTTGAAGAGTTGGAGGAAAGAAGCGCCAAAGATTTGGCGATAAAGTGGAGATTACGCCACAGACCTGGCAAAAAAGAGAGAAATGCAATAAAACAAGAAAAAGATGCAGCAAAATTAAAAGCCATAGCCGGAGAGTTTAGAAAACAAGAACAGCAAACCCGTGCTCCTGTTTCCAATAGATTCTCACTCAGTGCCATAAATAGCCATAGTTCCACAAATGCTCCCCCAAGACCAACCTTAAGAGCAGCTTTGAATGGAACAAAACCCGTTGTAACCCAAACCCAGCCAATTCGCAAAAAAGGCAGGCCACCAAAGTTAAAACCTATATGAAAAAACGTTATTTAAGAGCTATATTGTTTTTTTTAGGTATTGTAGGCATTATTGCATACATACTGTTTCCCAGTGAAAAAAAAATGCAATGTATTGAAAAAAAATTAAATTTTTATCCTTATGTGGACTCAACAAGCGGTGTTGAGAATGTGGAAGTGGCACCGCCCGGCTTCAAATGCCTCTTATCAAAAGAGGGTGGGCATTGTGGAATGGGTTTTTCTTTTAACGAAACTGAAAACTGGAACTTAATGGACTTTATCATTATTGACATGCAAAGTTCTGATGATTTTAAAGAGCTTATAGTGCAAATACTCACAATAGACCCGCACACAAGAAAAACCGATCGCAGCACAATGAAACCGATAATAAAAGAAGTCAAACTGGAGCAGAATAAAAAACGATATTCCTTGCCTATGGAAGATTTTTACACGCCAGACTATTGGTTTGAGCAACAAAAAACTAGGGATACCCACAATTCAAAGAGATTCTCTGCTGTAGCTGGCATAGAAATGTATTCCGGCTGGAAAAATAAAACCGATAAACCGCTGGAATTAAAAATAGAAGGTATATGCTTAGAAGGCGTGAGCAATACGCGATTTGTGATTCTTGTTATTTACATTGGAATTTTAATAGCCACGGCGATAAGCGTTAGGATTAAAACTTAGCCCACTCTGCCAATATCGTTCACTGCTTTGTTCAATGTATCGTCTTCAGATTGAACGGATTTTTGATTTGCCTCGTAATTCCGCTGGAACCTTATCATTTCTACCATTGAATCAACAACGCTCACATTGGAACTTTCCAAAAAACCCTGCTTAATAGTTGTTTTAATAGCCTGCTCTGGTACAGCACCTGGTTTTGCATAATAAAGATTGTGACCTTCACGCCCAAGCTCGGTTCTTTTATCAGCAAAGTCCACGATTGATAATTTTGCCTCTTCTTTTCCGTTCACATAAACCTTTCCTGCGGCAGAAACGGAAAATTCAGCTGCTTCGTCCAAATTTATTGGGGTTCCACCCTCTCCAAGTACCCTGTACCCCTGAAGTGTAACCAAATCGCCCATTCCGTTGCGGGTAAAACTGCCATTTCTGGTATATCTAATTCCGTTGGGCGTTTCCACTTCAAAAAAACCTGAATTTTCAAGTGCCAAATCAAAAGAGTTTTCGGTCATTATCAAACTGCCCTGAGAATAATCTATGTAGTTTTCAGACATTTGATGGTCTTCGTCTTGGTGTAGCTTTAACTGGTCGTTTCGCTTAATATCAACTTGAGCTATGCTTGCCATAAGCGATTTTTTAAAACCCGATGTGTTTGCATTGGCGAGATTATGAGTGGTATTCTCCATCATCTCTTGCAAGAGCATCATTCCATTGCGCGCTGTGTAAA
>CAZIMU010000260.1:0-2452 GCA_964540355.1 uncultured Fibrobacteraceae bacterium
TGAACGAAGATATATATGGAATATCTGTTACAGATAAAGCTGGCACTTTAACTGCGAAAAGAATACTAGAGCGCATAAGGCGGCAATGCATTGTTGCTGGAGAAACCATTCCGCAGGGGATAGAAGACTACACAGGGCGAGGGCTTGCCATTTTGAGCCACCACGGGACTTTGGTTTTTTCCATTAAGCCCGAAGAATTTACCTCTGTTTCTTTGATTAGCCACATTAATGAGCCTTTTGAAAAAAAGTTCATTTCCATTTTAGCAGCAGAATTGTGATGGCGTATATTTTATTGTGCAGGGTTTGGAATGGTTTGATTGCTGTGTGCGTGTGCGCCTGTTCCTTTTTCATTGTGAGAAATAATTTTGAAATAAATTATTATGATGTTCTCTTTCTTTCTCTTGGCTTATTGTTTTTGGTGAGTTTTGCCAATGTCCACAACGATATTATAGACTTTGAGATAGATAAAATAAACCGCCCAAAAAGACCTTTGCCCAGCAGCCGCATGAGCATTAAGGCAGCTTATAGGTTGCTTGGCATATTGTTTTTTTTAACCATAATTTTTAGCCTGCTTGCGGGGGTGAAATTTGTCTTTTTGTTTTTAACCGCCATTTTGCTTTGCTATGCCTATAACCGTTTTTTGAAAGGTTTGCCTCTTGTGGGGAATTTTGTGGTTGCCTTGCTTTCAACAGTGCCTATGGCAATTCCTGTGATGAGCTTTGGCTTGCCTCAGCCGAAGCTTTCAATGCTTGCATTTCTTGCTTTTATTCTCACATTTGCGCGCGAAATAACAAAAGACATTGAGGATATGGAGGGAGATAAATCAAAAAACTTAAAAACCCTTCCTTTGCTTGTAGGCATAAATCCCTCTCTTGCCCTAGTTTTCATAATCCATTTTCAGTGTTTTTTGCAAATTGCCTTGTTCAATCCCTTTTTGCTAGTTGGATCGGCTCCATTTGTGGCAATATCTGTTATTTTTGCGATTTTAAAGAAATGGAATCTCTCCCAAAATATGCTTAAATTGGCAATGCTAGGAACCCTAGCTACCTTTTTGCCCCCTTAAAATCACACAAAAAAGCCCTTTTTTGGCTAATTTTCACAAAAAACTTTCCACATTAGCAAAAAATATCTATATTTATGTTGGGAGTATTATGACCATACCAGAACAGCAACATATTAAGCGAGAAGGCTATTCAGAGGCAATGCGTTACATTGCCAACGCCAGAGGCTATTTGCAAAAAGCTGGTATGGATAATAAAGGTTATTACCAAGACAAAAAATATGTTCGCACAGCTTGTGGCGCAGCATACAATGGAGTTTTGGAGGCTCTGGGCACTTATTTTGAGCTAAAAAATCCTGGCATACTTAAAAGCAAAAAACGCAAAAACGTTGATTTTTACAGAGAAAATTTAGCCAAAGACAATAAAAAGATGCTAAAAACATTTGAATCCGCATATCGCATTTTGCATATATCTGGTTATTACGAAGGAGAAGAGGATTCAAATACTATAAAAAATGGTTTCCAAAGAGCAAATGAAATTATTGATTTAATCAAGCCGGTGGGGGCTGTATGACCCAGCTAGAACAGCAACATATTAAGCGAGAAAGCTATACAGAGGCAATGCGTTACGTTGCTAATGCTAAAGGCTATTTGAAAACTGCTGAAAAAGGGGAAACTCATTACAAAGACAAAAAATATGTTCGCACGGCTTGTGGAACGGCATATAACGGAACTCTTATAGCACTTGATGCTTTGCTGGAAATTAAAGGAATTGACCTTCCAAAGGGCAAGAGCAGAAAAACAATAGATTTTTACAGAGAAGCAATCAACAAAGACAGAAAATTATTGGATGCTTTTAATTCTGTTTACAATATTTTGCATTTGTATGGCTATTATGATGGCGAAACCCACATAAAAGTTATACAAGCTGGATTTGAATCTGCGATTGAGGTTATTAACAAAATCAAGCCGGTGGGGGCAGCACAATGACTCGCCAAACCCGCCAAGATATTAATAAAGAGGATTACGCACAGGTTGTGTGCTACCTTGATAATGCTAAAGAAGATTTGCAAAAGGCTGGGTATGATGAGATGGGCTTTATTTATAATTATAAAGACAGAAAATATGTTCGCAGGGCAAGCGGCACGGCTTATAGCGCGGTGCTTATGGCAGTTGATATTTGGCTTAAAGCAAAAGGCATTGTGCCCACAAAAAAAGACCGCAAGTCCATTGACTTTTATAGAAATCATTTGAGAAAATTAGACATGAAATTGCTGAATAGTTTGAATTTGGCTTATGATACACTCCACCTGAGCGGTTACTATGATGGTAATCTCTCTAGAGGGAATATAGCAGATGGCTTTGAAGCAGCAGATTTTATTGTCAAAAAGATTCACCCATACCCGGAGGCTCTATGAACCCCGTAAAAACGCTGTGTTTTACATTTTCCCT
>CAZIMU010000261.1:0-2430 GCA_964540355.1 uncultured Fibrobacteraceae bacterium
TGTTTGTTACCCACGATATAGGGCTTGCCTATTATGTGAGCGACCGTATTTTTATAATGCACGAATCTAAGATAGTAGAGGCTGGAAAGCCAGAGGAAGTGACCCAGCACCCAAAGAGTGCGCATACAATTCGCTTGCTAGAGGATATTCCAGACATAAATAGAGAGTGGATAAAGAGATAAATTTACTATATTACCTTAAATTGGAGAAGGTTTTATGAATGCAAATTTGGCTAAACTTAAAGCAGACGGTAAAAAATATCGTTTAGTTACAAGGTCGGATTTTGACGGGCTTGTGTGCGGAATGCTTTTAACGGAACTTGACCTTGTTGACGACATTAAATTTGTTCATCCCAAAGATATGCAAGACGGTTTGGTTGAGCTTACGGAACGGGATATAAGCACGAATTTGCCTTACCAGCCATCTTGTGCTTTTGTTTTTGATCATCACGAAAGTGAGATTTTGAGGAATTCTGAGGTTAACGCAGAAACTTATATAGTAGATCCTCATGCACCCTCTGCTTCGCGGGTTGTTTACGACTGGCTTGGCGGAATAGAGACCTTTCCACGCATAGATGTGGGAATGATGAGTGCTGTTGATAAAGCAGATAGCGCGCAGTTCACGCGAGAGGATATTTTGGAACCCAAAGATTGGGAGTTACTCAGTTTTTTAATGGATAGCCGCACAGGGCTTGGGCGTTTCAGAGAATTCCGCATCAGCAATTATCAGCTTATGATGGAATTAATCTCTTATTGCAAAAGCCACACGATAAGCGAAATTTTGAAGCATCCAGATGTGGATGAGAGAATACAAATTTACCGTGCTCACGAAAAACAGTTCAGAGAGCAAGTTTTGCGTTGCACAAAGGTACACAAGAATCTTGGCATTTTAGATTTAAGAAACGAGGAAACTATCTGGGCTGGAAATCGTTTTATGATTTATGCCTTATTTCCAGAAATCAACATAAGTATTCACGTTCTGTGGGGACTTAGGATGCAGAATACGGTTTTTGCAACAGGAAAATCTATTTTTGACCGTTCTTCTAAAACCGATATTGGAGTGCTTATGCTTAAATATGGCGGTGGCGGGCACGCTGCTGCTGGAACTTGCCAAGTGCCAAACGACCAAGCTGCCAAAGTGTTGTCTGAGCTTATAGAAATCATAAATTCAGATGGATAATATAAAGGTGTGGCAATATGGGCGACACTGAACGTGTTGAACAGGAAGATGGGGTTGTTGCGTACGAGGAGTTTTTATTTCCTAAAGAATATTTTTTGCAAAGAATAAAAGAAGAAATATATCGTTGTAATCGCAGAAATAAATGTTTTTTATGGATTGAAGCTCCTCTGAAAGATTTTAATGATGCTTGGAGAATATCTTTGCAAACTATACTTTCAGAAGAATATATGGGCATTATAGGGCAGGGCAAGGGTTGTATATGGTGTTTGTATGTCAATAAAGATTTATCGTTTTTGGAGAGCATAAAAGATAGCATAAAAGAACACATAAAAGAAGCCGGACTTTTGGAGTATGTTCCGAATTTAAATTTCAATGCGTATTTTTACAGCGGCAAATCTCAGTCTTTTGTTCAAGAAGAAAACAGATTTATAAAGAAATGGAATAACGAAGAGATTTTTTTTAAGATAAAGCGTTTTTCTATTGAAAACGTGAAAGAAAAAACTTTTCACGGGCTTTATATAAGG
Source organism: uncultured Fibrobacteraceae bacterium (assembly GCA_964540355.1). GTDB lineage: Bacteria > Fibrobacterota > Fibrobacteria > Fibrobacterales > Fibrobacteraceae > Fibrimonas. The sequence goes on from CAZIMU010000261.1 coordinate 1,704, forward strand.
GTTTTGAAAAGGTCTATAGATATCGTTGGTAGTTTATTTGGCATAGTGATATTTTTCTTAATTATGCTTGTGTGTGCTATTGTGGTGAAACGCGCTCTGCTCAAATGGGCTTCTGAGCAGAAAAAACTCGGCAATCCCATAGAAGATTCTTCAATTATATTCAAGCAAACAAGAGTTGGGCGCAATGGCAAATTATTTAAATGCTATAAATTCAGAACTATGTACCCAGGTGCAGACAAGGAAAAGGAAAAACTCAGAAAACAGCAAGAAACCGAGAATAACGGGGTAAACAGAGGGCCTACGTTTAAAATGGAAGATGATCCCAGAATATTGAAACACGGTGGGGCATTTTTGCGGCGGCATAGTTTGGATGAATTGCCGCAGTTTTTCAATGTGCTAAAAGGCGATATGAGCCTTGTTGGGCCAAGGCCACCAACTACAGATGAAATAAAAAAATATGAGGCTTGGCACTATATAAGGCTTTCTGTTAAACCAGGGCTTACTTGTTTTTGGCAAACCAGCGGCCGCAATAACATTAATTTTGACGAATGGATGCGGCTTGATAATAAATACATACGCGACCGCAGTACTTTGGTGGATTTGAATTTGAAATTGAAAACTCTTGAAGTGATGTTGAGTGGAAAGGGGGCTAGTTAAAGTTGAAAGAAATTGCCGAGCGAGTTTTACCTCTGAATAATTTTGAGTATCCTGAAACTTTGGCTATGCG
>CAZIMU010000262.1:0-2423 GCA_964540355.1 uncultured Fibrobacteraceae bacterium
AAATATGGCGAAAATCTATTCGTAAAACGTTTTTGCATAATAGAAATGTAGAAAAAATTAGCCTTGCGTTACGGGATAGCCGTCTCGCGTGTCGGTGAGGGTGCCTTTTTGCTAGGCAAAGAGGGTGGTGCAGAGGAGAAGGAGTGTGGTGAGTTTTGGCATTTTATACAAACGGATTTACAATTTTAAGCGTATTTTCCACTATTTGCCCATTCTGCATATCTTCGCTGTAAAGAATATTGCAGTTGGCTTCTAGAGCTGCGGCTATTATAATTCCGTCAAATATTTGGAAATCGTATCTGTTGATTAAATTTTGAGCTAATTTTATTGTGGATAAAGCTACTGGTTGAATAGAACATTTTTCCAACCATAAAGAACATAAATGTAATAATTCTTGTTTTTGCATTTTGAAGTTTCTTCTCATTACATTTATATACTCAGATATAACTTGCGATGATACAATAGGATTTTCTTTGAAAAAATCTCTAGCTATGAGCCTTTTATTTTCGTGGTCTAAGCTATGATTATAGATTAATATGTTGCTGTCTAATGCAATTCTATTCATAATTATTTGCATCGTTTCTGTTGAACTTGAAATTGCCAAATGAATACAGATGTTTATCAAAAATGTCGTTTATGTCATTAGAGTTTTGGCTGGCTGGTTGGCTGTAAAATGGATAAACTAAAACTTCTACCTCTGTTCCGTAATATTCGGCGGGAATGGAGATAGTGGAATTCTCTTTGCTTGGCACCATAACTTGTCTTAACATAAATACCTCTATGGAGGAATAATATAGAAAATTTTATTTGTCTTGCAAGCAGCGGACACTGAAATTATTTTCTTCTGAGGGTTCAATTTTTACCCTAAAATCAGAATTAACTTCTATCGTAGTCATAGGAATAACTGTTAGCGAATCAAAATCATCAAAAGCAACAGATTGTATTATCAAGTTCCCATTTATCATTTAGATATAACATAACATCAGATTTAATGGTATCTCTTCCCCCAGTTACCTTGATGAGTTTATGCAATGTGTTCACAAAATCAAGCCATTCCTGTGTATCAAGTTTCAGTTCATATTCAGGTCCATAACTTTTAATCATATATTTTGCAACAGCACCAGTAGCGGTTCTAGTTATTGACATATTTAAATCAGCATTATATTTATTGTCCCAATAATAATATTCTACACGCTCTATTGAAAGCTCAAAATCGCTTATGGGAGCATCAAATTTTTTTTTGTATTCCTTTTTCAGTTTAGTTTCTTCAGTATCCTCCTTGCAACCCAGCAAAAGCAGGGCGAGCAGAATGGTTGCGGCGAGGGTTGCGATTTTGTTCATTTATTGTAAAATAGAATTTTCTACATTCTCCTTATGTATCTCTACCACGGTGGAACAGAAGTTATAGAAAAGCCAGAAGTTCGTATTGCGAACCGCCCTGTTGATTTTGGAGATGGTTTTTATACGACTTCCGATTTTGAGCAAGCATCTAATTTCGCCAAATTAAGAGCTGATTTTAGAAAATTGGATTTTGGAATTGTAAATCACTACGAAATAGACGAAAAACTTTTTGCCAGCTTTTCTGTTTTAAAATTTGAAAACCCAAGCGAAGAATGGTTTGATTTTATTATAGATTGTCGGAGAGGTGGCAAGCTATTTGAAAAATACGATTTGATTATAGGTCCGGTTGCAAATGACAGGGTATTTAGAGTTTTAGATTTTTATGAAGCTGGAGTATATACAAAGGTTCACGCAATTAACGAACTTTTACCTTACAAGCTATCAAACCAATATGCTTTCTTTAATAAAGATCTAATTTCCAATTTGAAATTCATAAAATATGCAGAGGTTAAAAAATGAATGAAAGAGAATTATCAACTTTGATTTGGTTGCGTGTTAGGGATATTGTGAAAATGCTATTAGAGCAGAAAAATATTCCTATAAATGAAGCCTTCAATTTAATTTACAATTCTCAAGTTTTTGAGTTACTCGCTAATGAAAAAACAAAAGTTTGGCATTACAGCGCGCATATGCTTCATTATCTTTTGCAAAACGAAATTAAAACAGGCAATGTTGATTTGCCGGAGTTGCAATCCTGATGGACGAAAATATAATTGAATTTACCGCCTATTTAATGGAAAGCTACCGCAGAATAAAAAATATGAGCGGCAAAGAAGTCGCTGCTTTTTTTGAAAGCAACAATCTCTACGATTTCGCAAAACGACAATACGACTTTTTGCACACCGAAAGCCCAGAAGCAAACGCAAAAAGCATAGATGAGTTTGTAGCTAATGTTATTCGCTAACTGAGGGTGCCTTTTTGCTGGGCAAAGAGGGCGGTGCAGAGGAGAAGGAGTGTGGCGGTTTTGGGCATTTAAGTTTCTGATACGAATTTAATGCCCATTGCTTCCAATTGCGGTCTCT
>CAZIMU010000263.1:0-2409 GCA_964540355.1 uncultured Fibrobacteraceae bacterium
GCACCGTTGATTGGCTTAAAAATTTGGGCAATGTGGTGGTGCTTATGGACTCTACTGTTTGCAATGAATATTTTTGCTTAACTGGCCGCATAGACCATAACGTTGCAAAAAAATTGCAGAGAAACAGAACACCGCTAAATGAACTTATGCCCGCTAACAATTCCATTCCTTGGTTTTTGCTAGACCACCAGCCAAGAGGTTTAGATGAGCAAGATACCGCTCTTTCTCGCTTGCCAAATTTTGCCATGAGCGGTCACACTCATGCAGGGCAGTTTTTTCCAGCGACAGTTGCGATTCATTTTTTATGGCCTTTGGTTTATGGATTAGGCAATTTAAGCGATATTCCTTGGTTTGTAACCAGTGGAATTGGTCAATGGATGCCTATACGTACTTTTACCCGTAATGAGCTTGTGCTGTTTGTGTTTGAGTAATTTACTATATTTTCCAAATGTCTGTAAAAACAAACAATAGAATACTAATAATGGATGATTCCCAGGCTCTGCTGAAAGTTATGAGCCAAACACTCACAGAGCACGGCTATGAAGTTGAAACAGCCCTAAACGGCGTGCTAGGGTTGCAAAAAATGGAAACCTTCAAGCCTGGGCTTGCCATAATAGATATAATGATGCCAGAAATGGACGGTTATGTAGCAACCAAAAAAATCAAAACTGCCTATCCAGATGTAAACATTGTGATGTTTTCTGCCCAGCCAGCCGCTGTGGTTGAAAAACAGGCCTTTGCTGCCGGAGCAGATATATTTTTGCAAAAGCCAATCAGAGAGCCTATACTGCTGGGCCTAGCAAAAAAATACACATCCACTGAAATTACACCAGAAGAAGAAGAACACGAAACCGTTTTGCATTACGAGAATGACCAACCTTACACCATACACATTAGAACCTGTTATTTTTGCGGTTGCGACCACGTAAACTTTTTTGTGCCTCGCCCAGAAGCTTACGAAGAGCTATGGGATTGTGGCTTATTCCCAAGATATGTTCCCAAGGAGGGCTTTCCAAAATGGGATTTTATGCGCACAATGGTTGCCGTTTGCCCAAGCTGCCTATTTGCCTCTTACGATATAAACGATTTTGCAGTGGACGCCAAACACACAACTTTCCCTTACAGCGGTGATGCCAAGAGAATTCTCTCAAGAGGAATAGCAGCTCGCAAAAAAATGGTTGGAGTAGAAAACACAGAAACTATATTCTCTAACCCAAATAGAACTTTGCAAATGGTAATGGAATCTTTTCTCTTAGCCGAAAAGGGCGGAAACGGGCTTGTGATTGGCGACAAAGAAGGAGTTTATTGCGATATAGGTTTTTATTCAACTATGTCTGCGGTGCTTGAATATTCCATGAACCAAGACAAAATTAAATTTCAAAACAGCCTTAGAAAATCCCTTGACTTATTCTTAAATCAGTTGAAGATTCACAACACATCGAGAATCACAAGGGCAAAAACATACTATTTCATAATAACCCTCAACATGGCAACTGGAGCCTCCATTCGTGCAAACGAAATGAAGCTGGAATTGGAAAATTATTACCGCAAAATAGGCGGTGCGGACGATGCTACCCAAGACGAGAGAATGTGGAACGAGAGGTTGCTGTATATATGGAAAGAAGGCGTTAACGCCGATGTTATTAGGGAAATGGTTTGGTAAGCTCAAAAATTTGGCATACCAGGAATTTTTAAGCCTTTGGTTATGGCTCCCACGCTTTCTTGATAGGCACTGTCTTTTTTTGCAATTGCCTCATTGAATGCCGCCATAATAAGGTCTTCCAAAGCCTCCACATCGCTTGCATCCACTGCAACCGGAGCAATTTTCAGTTCGGTTACCTCGCCGTTTCCATTTATGGTGATTTTAACCGCGCCGCCGCCCGCTTCGGCATTAAAGCTCTGGCTCTGCAAATTCTCCTGAGTTTTCTTCATTTGAGTTTGCATTTTCTGCATTGAACGCATCATCTGCTGCATATCCATTTTGATTCTCCTTTATGTTTTGTTTTTCCTTTATGCCAATGGGTTTTATCCCGACAAGTTTCAACTCCATATATTTTACAAAATCTGCAAAATAAAAATTCTCCTTTAAGTCTTTTTCAAATATTGAGCCTGACGGAGCTGGTGGCGGTACTGGGGCTACTGGTACCGGAGGCAGTACTAGTGCTGCCGGTGCTGGCAAAACCACCGATTTTTTTTGGTTTTCCTTGTTCAAGGGAACATTTGGAACACTTGAAATGTTTTTCAACGCTTCGTTTATGTTCACCACCCTATCTAGCCAAGCTATTTTTGAAAATTCAGCCTCTGCAATCAAACGCGGATTCAATCCGTGCTTTGCGGAGCATTTTTCGCTCAGTTCCATTATAATTTTTGAAATTCGCAAAATATCACCTTGGTCAAATTCGGGTGCGA
>CAZIMU010000264.1:0-2408 GCA_964540355.1 uncultured Fibrobacteraceae bacterium
AACGCTTCATATCACTTTCGTAGTCCATAAGCTCCTCATTCGTAAAATTAGAAATTCTTGCTATCTCAAAAAGACGTTTGAACACCATTTTCTTGAAACTCTTGGGAACTTTGCCAAGGTTGTGTGCGTTTTTAAAGATGAAAAGCATCTTCTCAAGGTCGTTCCTGCATTCATCCTCGGTTTTGTCAAACCTAGTAAGACGGACATAAATCAAACGCATAAGGTCATTATAGCGAACCTCCGGGTGAAGTTCGTTGGAAAGGGATAGGTATTGAATAACCTCATCGCAACCTTTCCCAAAATCCGCATCAAAGTCAAGAAAACTGAGCGTATAGACTACAGGAATATTATAGTCATAAGAGACTTTCTTTCCCCTGCTCTCCATCTTGCCTTTCTTTGCAAGATTAGCCACAGCCATACAGAGGTAAAATAAACTTCGCTTGATAAAATGCTTCTGTTCCTCCACTTGCATCTCAACAATGAACCTAGCACCAGAGGCATCCTCGCATTGAATATCAAACACAGCCCCTCTTTTTTTTCTGGTTTTGCCAAGCTGGACTGTGTGTATGACTTTCACATCTATAATAGGTTCTTTGAGAACCCTATCAAGGAAAGTATTGAGGAGGAACAAAAGCAGGTCTGTGCATTGCTCGCTAGCAAAGGCTTTTTTAAATGTGAAGTCCAATGTAAATGGAGCAAACTTCGGCAGTTTTTTGGACATAGTAATCCTCGTGGAAAAATGTATGTAATATAATAAAACCGCTCCCTTGCAGAGCGGATGTAGAAAGGAAAAATATAGAAAAATTATCCGAACCCGAACTTCAATCCTTAAAACGGAGGTAACGCAATGAGAGAAAAACTCACAAAAATCGTAAAGGTGGCAACCATTGGGCTTGCCTTGGCATTCACATATTCTCACTCTTCAGCTAGCTCTGCTGGTTCTCCTCCATCTGGTGAATCATACGCGGCGGAATATGGTTGTAAGTGGAATTATATTTTCCAGCAAGGTTGGCTGGTAGGGGGTACTGCTGATATGGTTCGTGCTAATGCTGTCGCAGAGTCTCGTTCAAATCCTAACTGTGCAGAAGTTATATGGGAAGCCGTACAAAGGGAAAATGGAAATTCTGAATTATCTGGTGGATCGTATGCGGCTGCACGAGGTTGTAGATGGGCTCATGAGTTGCAGAATGGTTTTTTGTTAGACGAAGAAATTCGTGTTAATGTTGCTGTGGAAGCCTTACAATACAATAATTGTGCAGAAGTTCTAAGAGAAGCCAAACGAAGAGAAAATCGTTAATACAATAGGAGGTTCAAAATGAAGAAAATTGCAGCATTGATGGTATTGTTTAGCATAGTAGTTTTTGCTCAACAAAATGGATCTTTTACAGATTCTAGGGACGGAAAAAGGTACCAAACCGTGCGAATTGGTACTCAAACTTGGATGGCGGAGAACCTTAACTACAACGCAAATGGCAGCCAATGCTATAACAACACCCCTGCTTACTGCGACAAGTATGGGAGGTTATACAATTGGGAAACCGCTAAAGTGGCTTGTCCTAGAAGTTGGCATTTGCCTACCATTGAAGAGTGGGAAAAATTGACGGCAACGGTTGGTGGTGAATCTACTGCTGGCAAATATCTTAAGGCTACGAGTGGTTGGAATAGCTATAAATCGAAATCGGGCAACGGTACGGATGCCTACGGCTTTCGGGCTCTGCCTGGTGGTGTACATTTTTCCATTGGTAGTTCCATAGGTGTTGGCGATGGTGGTGATTGGTGGAGTAGTAGTGTCTCAATGTTTGATGCTAACCGCCCTTGTTACCTATTCATGCTCTACATCACCATCGCCGGTGATGGTGCAACCAGCCACTGCAATCAACCAGATAAGAGTAGCTTACTCAGTGTTCGTTGTGTGCAAGACTGAACTGAAAAAATTTGCTCCACTATGGAGCGAACTCCATCAAATCTTGTGTTCCCAAATTTTGGCAGGGCTAACAAAGCGGGAAAGGAGATTTTATGATAAATAACATGCTAAAATTCGTTCCCATTATTGCTTGTGTGATAATGTTTGTGTGTTGGGTAAAGACCTATAACTTATTAACAGAGCAATTTGACTATGTTAAACGCAAGGATGGACAATTTGAAGCTCAAAAAGAGAAAATAAAAGAATTAGAATATAAAGTAGATTCTACTAATGCTGTTCTAAAGAATATAAATACAAATCTTTATAACATTTCTCGTTCAACTAAGTGGATGAGGAAATAAAGATGGCAATGCTTCCATCGCCTACGAACGGAACTACAGCAACACGGATGTGCGTAGATACTCCAACTATAAGACGAATCTATGCTCCGTTCGGTGCGTGCAGGACTGATCACATTTTTCTACCTTTCCCCCCATTAGGGAAT
>CAZIMU010000265.1:0-2373 GCA_964540355.1 uncultured Fibrobacteraceae bacterium
TATCCACAAAAGGAATAAATGGTAAAAAAGCCTCTGGCCTGTGGAAATCTGGTTTTGGCGTATTTATTGGGAAGGCGGTGAGCCAGTGAGGCTCTGGTGCAAGGTCTGCGCATTTGTACAAATTGCCTTCTACTTCAACAATCCGCAAGTCTTTGATGTTCCCGAGCAAGGTGCTTGGAATTTCCACGGAAAGCATCCATCTGTAAAACTTGCCGTCTTCTAAAACGCCGCTTGGCTTTCTTATTATTTTCGCGTATTCGCTTTTTGAAAACTCTTTTCTGTTTTCCCTTCTTTCACCCCTTGCTGCGTAGCAAACGCCTTTTGAGTTAAATTCAAAGTTCAGGTATTCCTTGACCCAAGGCAGTTTCAAAAATACCTCCACGCAAGAATCTTCCCAAACAGCATCGCCGTCTTGCTCCTTAGATTGGCAAAAGCAGCTCGGAGCTTCCCTAACTGCGAAATCCACGGTTAAGATTTCTTCGGTAATATCAACAGAGGCCCCTGTTGAAACCGAGGAAGTGCTACCCCATCTATGTTCAAGAGAAAATACACGCATAATTGAAGGGTAAAATAGAAAATTGTCTAGGCTTCGGCTACGCTCAGCCCTCCGCTCATTGAGCGAAGCCGAAATGAGCGTTTTTTTATGCAGTTGTAGAGCGGGTTTGTTTGCGGATGTGGTTTTCAATGTCGGCAGCAGTATAGCCTTTCTTTATGAGGTCTAGAATTTCCTCGTCTCTTTTTTCGCGACCATCCTCGCTAGCCTCTTCCCTTGCCACCTCAATAGCTTAATCTATATTCCATTCTCCAAATATCATATTCTCAACCTCCGAGCTGTGCCTCTCCAGAAAAGATACTAAAATATTTTTGCTAATGCAAGTCTTCACCGCCAATTAAGTACTTTGTGGCGGCGTTGCGTGAAATTTTTTCTCAAAAATCATCTCTAAGCTTTTATATCAAATATATACGAAAGCTGAATGAGTTAATCTGCGTTTACTATATTTACCCCCAATATGAGCATTCCTACACCAGAAATAAGACTCGCAATACTTTTTGCAGCGGCTTTTGCCATAGTGCTGTTTATATCTGTTGTAATAATTATGCACTCTCTTGGCAATATGGAAAATCACCTTAAAAGGATGCAATTCATAATTTCAAAAGAAATCATTTTACGCTACAATCAGCAGGTTAATTACTACAAACAGCAAAGGCAGCGATTTATTGCCCAGCAAGAACGCGAAAAACGGCAAGAAGCTCTGCTAGAAATACCTTTGGTCAGAAATTCCGAGCATAATCTCAAGGATAAGTTATAGATGGTTATTCCCTAGTCCCTTGTCCCAAAGAGGGTTAATCAGAGTTTATTATACTATATATATATGTATATTCGCCCTGTTAGAGCCTAAAAAAGGCTAAAAAAACAAAAAAAATGACTTTTTTTAAAAAAAATGTGCTATTCGTCAAAAAAAAATGTATTTTTTGAATACCTATTGGAGTATTTTATGGATTGGTTGCAAAATTTGGAAAGTGAAATGGAACTGTTTAAGGCAGAATATGCCAAATTTGGGCGAGGTACCAGAATTGCAGGTACCAGAGCACGCAAGCATTTGCAAAACATTAAAAAAGCAGCTCAAGAGTTGCGAAATTTAATACAAGGTTCAAAAAAAGAAGAAGAAAGCACCTAATCGGAGACAATGGTTTAATATGTTAAAACATCTTTCTTTTGCAGTTCTAGCCGCTTCCGTGTTCTTTGGCGCAGCGTTTGCCAAGGTTATTCGGGTTCCGGGAAATTATAAAACCATATCCGATGCGCTTGGAAATGCAGATTCCGGCGACACTGTTTTGGTGAAGCGCGGCGTATATGACGAAAACGTAACCCTTGTGATGGGTGTTGTGTTAAAGGGCGAAGACCCACTAACCACTATAATAGACGGTGGTCGCAGAGGGCCAACCGTTATGGGAGTTACCGAATCGGAAATTTCCCATTTCACCATTCGCAATGGTTTGGAAGGCGTTTTGTGCGAAAACACAGGCGGTCTTTACGTTCACGACAACTACATTCTAGACAACCACGCCACAGGCGTAGCGGCATTCATCTCCTTGCCCGAGATAGCGAACAACGTTGTTTATGGCAATAGGTGGAGCGGTATTCTTGCTTGGGGTGCTAAGTCTTTGGATTCCAAAATAGAGCAAAACGTGGTGCTTCGCAACGGTTTCTCAGGGCTTGCACTCAAGGGTCCCTCTAACGTTGTGGCGGTCAACAATATCTTTATGGAAAACCATTACTACGGTGTTTTCGCAGATCCCGCTTCTGGTCAAACCCGCATGGACTACAACAACATATATAAAAACTATTATCCGTTTAACCGCTTCATAAAA
>CAZIMU010000266.1:0-2323 GCA_964540355.1 uncultured Fibrobacteraceae bacterium
GTTTTGGAAACATTGCAGAGACCAAGCGATGTGCTTCGTAGGGGTTACCCACATTCACATCCGCATTAAAACTAATCTTTTTCATATTTTCTCCTGTTGATTATTAGTGAGAAATGCTGGTTTCGCATCTCTTGGAACTTCGTAATCTTTAACAAAGCCAATTACTTCTGCTACTCCACTGTCTAGAAAAGTTGCATACTTCTTTTTTAGCATACTTTTTACATTTTTGCTAATAGGTATATACAGAGTCATATCACGTTTGCAAACCTTATCAGCCGCTTTCATTGAAACATCTGTTTTAAATTTTCCAAGAGATGTTTCTCCTCTTAATACAAGATTCGAAAAAGCGTCAGGAAATTCCCTAACATTAGGAAACAGCTCATTCACAACTTGCTGTTTTAATTTTGCATTAACTTTAAATGCTTTTTCAAACAAAACGATGGGATGATAGTTTCTTAATTCTTTTCTTTCTATACCTGTTAATTTGTTTAATGCAATAGCAAGATTTCCGATATACTCACCTGCCATTTCTTCAACACGTTTCCAATTAAACTCACTCCATTCAAAGTTAGTTCTTTCAAAAACTGATATATGAGTACTTTTCTTTCCTTCAGCGTTTTCACGGCAAGGAAATTTCTCATCACCAAGTTGATTGCTTCTCTTTATTCTCCATTCATTTGAATAGGTTAATCCATTTTTGTTAGCATAGATACCGCTTTCAATTCTTACTAATGCTTTTTTTGCAAGTTCGGCGATTTCGGGGATTTCCACAAAAGCAGCGTTGTACGCTTCTTCGTTCATTTCTTTTTTTGCTCTCAAACCACGCGGGCGATTATCTGTCAAGACACGGACCAAATTCTCAATGTTATGAGCGGGAACGCTATCCATAGGCGACAAGTCAAATATTTTATCTTTGCCTTCTATCGGTTTGGTTTCGGAGTGCCGTTCATACTTGCTATAATCGTTTGCCCGCGTATCGTGGTAAGATATAGCACCTGAAACCGACACTTTTAAGTATTCAGTTTCCATTATTTTAATCCTCCGATTCCGTTTTTATTGCTTTTTTATCGGCTTTTGTTTTTTTAGCTTCTGCTTTCGCTCTCGCCTCTTCTACTGCTTTCCAGAATTTTTCTCCTTCTGGAGTAAGAGTGAAGTTGTTTTCAATATCGGTAGGATTTAACTTGAAATTTTTAAAATCTGCAAAGTTTCCTTCTTCCAAACCGCTTACTGTAGCAACTTCAACAGAATGAGATTTCAGATAACCACTCTGCGACTTAGTCCACCAAATTCTACTGTATTTGTCAAGGATGTCATAAATCAAAATAACAACATATTCGGCAGGAAGTAAAATGCCTTGTTCCGCTTTAGCTGATACATCACCGTTGCGAGTGTACCAAGCAGTTGCAGGAAGTTCTGGCAAAGTAAATCCGAAATTATATTTTTTGTTCAATTTGTCGAACACCTTGTCAAAATTTGCTTTTAATTTGGAGTGATACTCTGCATCAATGGAGGCATTGAATGCTTGTCTATCGTGCCAGCGAGAACTTGAGAGAAATCTTGCTTCGCCAATGTCAATGAAAAGTTTTGCTTTATATTCAGTTTCGCCTACTTGTTCTCTGCTGAACAAACTTGTGCTTCCTTTTAGTTTTATTTTCTTTATTTCTTCTTGACTCAATCCTGCTGCCTCTGCCTCGCGTATTGCATTTTCTAGTTCTTTTTCTTTGCTTGTCTTAGGTTGACTATTTCCGTGAACGCCTAAGAACGGTATCGCACCGCTCACTTCTAAAGCATCGGTGATAGCATAAGCAGATTTCTTTTTGAAACCGTTGAATTCGCCTTGCGTAGAAACAAAACCTCTCTCAATGCTGCCAATGTCGGTTAAAAATTCAACCGCAGTGTCGTGGTCTGCAAACACAGAAGGATTCAGCATAGATTGTTCTTTTTTGTGCGCTGCGTGACGGAGACCATCTGCGGTTACGCAAAATTGTTCCTCTAAAATCGGTTTTGTTAAACCTGTTTTTTCATCTTTTTCTTCTCCAACTTTTTTGAATACCTTTTTCGCATACTGATTATTCTTATGAATATCAGTCATAATAGCATTCGCTACTTTTGCAAAAGGTTTTTCGTTTCCGTTGAATTGGACCACGCCTTGACCTTTGAAGGTTAAGTTTGCTGCGATTTGATTTACTGTTGCCATAATGTTTTCTCCTATTGTTGAAAGGGCTTATGACTTCCCTTGTTTAATAAACTTCACCGTCATTCGTAATTTTTTCTAATCCATATTCATTAGAATAGACATATTCTTTTGGGTTAAGCGGATATG
>CAZIMU010000267.1:0-2312 GCA_964540355.1 uncultured Fibrobacteraceae bacterium
CGCCCAAATCGTCAAAGCGGCTAACATAAGCAATTCCAGACAAAACACATCTAGTAGAATCATCTTTTGCTATCAAGGAAAGTTCGCTGAACGCTCTACTGTAATTTGTTCTGTATATATTTTCTAAAACAATGCTTTCTGGCTCACCCGCAAAAACTGCCTGAACCCCCACTAGAATTTCTAGAATTAACAAAATTCTTAAGCCACTAGCCATAAGCCCCCTATTAGCCAAGTACTAATAAATGATTCTCTATCTTAAAACTAAATGTAGAAAAAAAAGTTTTCAACTTTGCCGAATTCTTTTCCTTTTCTGTTGCTACCCAGCCGTCTATGTGGACTATTTTCCCTATTTTGCTTATTCTGATAAAACGCTCGCCTTCATTTATGGTTTTTATCACTTTTATGTCCGAACGCATTTTAATATCCAAAATAACTTTCTTTATTGGAAATTTTGACAAAACCCTGTAAATTTTTTGTTGAGTGTCTTTTGCATAATAAAATCCTGCAATATGAATTTCCTGACTCTTAAATTCAACAAAACAGCAGCAGAGATATATGCAGTTCTTCACCAGTTCCTTGTATATGTCGTTTGAGCTTATCTCTGATTTTACCACCACAAAGTGCATAATAAAGCAACGAACTTGAGGAATAGAAGAAATTATTTTCTCCAATTCGCAAATGGAATTCAAGTTCTGCGCCTTGCAACTTATGCTCAAGACTTTTGAATTTGATGCTATTTGCATATTTTGAGAAACTTCCAAATACCTGCATCGCCATTTTGTATTATTTTCTAAAAAGTCATCCGTTAAATAATTATCGCCGTTTTTGCAAGGGCACTTTTCAATTTCTTTGTTTTCCAATTCAACTACAACCTTTTGCTCTTCATCAAATTCCAAACCTATAACTTTGCCAATGCTTTTTGTTTCCGTATTGTAAATGCGGTCACCAATTCGGGCATTTTCGGCATCTTGAGGGAACAGCCTGTAAAACTCGGCTGTATTATTTTCACTTCCATCAACTATCGGCACTTCAATTTTTTCACCGTCTTGTTTTTTAAGAACTATTTGCGGCAAGGAACCGTGCATTCTGTTAATCGCATCTACAAAGCATATTCCCTGTTCTGGATGAAAAACATTATCTCCTGGTTCCAAGCTCCCTGCTCCCCAAATTTTGCAAAATCCAAGAATGGGGTCTTCTTGCAGCTCCGCAAATTCGTTTGTCGCATAAATTACCGTATCTTCACATTCATCGCATTTGCAAAACAGGGGTTTGTTTGTAGGTATTTCATTTTTCCCGTAATTTTTATCGTATTTCTCTTGAGAAAATATTTTGAATTTCCTAATTTGCGCGCATTTTTCGCAAAATATTTCGCCATTAAAAAAATGTATTGGAAAAAGCGATGCGTCTTTTGACAAGATAAACCTCTAATAACTCCTAAAAATTTTTTGCCTTGCCCATTCTATAAATACACTCATTTTTACCAATGCACTCCATAATTTCCCAAAGCCCAGGACCTGCACCAACTCCGCAAATCACAAGCCTTATAGGTTGAGCAAGCGAGCCTAGCTTAACGCCGCTGCTTTCGCAAACTTTCATAAATGTAGCTTCAATGTTCTTTATGCAAAAATCTTCGTTTGTAATTTTTTCCAATTCCTTTGAAACCAAATATATATGTTCTGGGCTTTGTTCTGTCCAATATTTTGCTTTTGCCTTTTCGTCTTCGCATTTTTCGGGAGCTTCAAAAAAGTATTTAGACATTGAGGCTAATTCTGTTGTGAATTTCAGGCGCGGTTTTAGAAGTTCCGCAACTTTCAAAAATTTATTTTCGTCTTGGCAGTTCGGGTAAAGTTTTTTCAATTCATCTGCAAAAAATGAATCAGGCAATATTCTTATGTGCATCCCGTTCATCCATTCCAGTTTTTTTTCGTCAAATGCCACCGCCTTCGGGTGAATACGCTCCAAAGAAAAAGCCTCTATCATTTCCTTTAAACTCATAACCTCTCTGTCGTCTCCAGGACTCCAGCCCAGAAGGGAGAGAAAATTCACAAGGGCGTGAGGCAAATAACCCAAATCCCTAAAGTCTCCAACAGAGGCTGCACCCTTGCGTTTGGAGAGCTTGCCGCCTCCTGGAGCAAGTATAACCGGCAAGTGGCAAAAAATCGGAATATCCCAGCCAAAGGCATTGTAGAGCAAAACATGCTTTGGGGTGCTGCTTATCCATTCGTCTCCTCTGAGTACGTGGCTTGTTTGCATAGAATGGTCGTCAACAACGCTTGCGAGGTGATAGGTTGGAAATTTATCTCTTTTCAAAA
>CAZIMU010000268.1:0-2312 GCA_964540355.1 uncultured Fibrobacteraceae bacterium
AAGCCACTTTTGCAGCGTTAATCACAACAACAAAATCGCCAACATCTATGTTTGGAGCATAGACGGGTTTATGTTTGCCCATGAGCAAATGGGCTATTTTGCTTGCAACGCGACCAAGGGGTTTGCCCTCGGCATCAACAATTTTCCATTTGCGTTCTACGGCATTTGGGTTCACAACAGGAGTTTTCATACTTCCTCAAAGATATAGTTACGTAAATTTAGCAATTTCAGGGACTTTTGTCAAGGTATAAGGGTTAATTTTAACTTTTCTATATTCCATATTACATTTTTTTTGAGGTATTTATATGAAAATGAAGGCTCTTGCCCTGCTTTTTGCGTTATCCACCGCGGTTTTTGCACTCGAATTGGAAGGTTTTTACAAAACCATAGACGACAAAACCGGAAATGCAAAGTCAATTGTGCGAATTTACAAATGCGGAGATGCCATCTGTGGGCGCATAGTTGCGCTTTACGATGAAAAAGGCGCAAAAATAGAGGAAACTCTAAATGCACCATCACGTGTTGCAGACAAAGTTTCTGGCTCGCCAAAGATGGCAGGTCTTGATATAATTTGGAGTATGAAACCCGATAAAGACGAGTATTCCGGCGGTAAAATTTTAGACCCTAAATCTGGAAGCGTTTATTCCTGTGTGATTTGGCCAGATAAAAAGGATGCCAAAAAATTGAATGTTCGCGGCAAAATAGGGCCTATAGGTCGCACTCAGGAGTGGAACGTTTTTGACGCAAGCGGCTTGCCCGAAGATTTGAAAAATTTAGATGTCTCAAAATGGACACCAAAAATTATCAAATAAATAGTGCCCAAATACATAGCTAAAAGGTTGCTGCTCATGATTCCCACAATGCTGGGAATTTCTTTTGTGTGTTTTTTGCTGGTTCAGCTTGTACCTGGGGGTCCGGTTGAAGAGATGATTTCAAAGGCTCAAAGCGCGGCTAATATGAAAGGCGGGAACAACCTTAGCCCTGAGCAGATTGAGCAGATAAAGGCTTATTTTGGTTTTGATAAACCCATAACCGAGCGTTATTTTATTTGGCTTTCCAAGGTTTTGCGCTTGGACTTTGGGAATAGTTATGCTTATGGTGGAGCAGCTTGGAATGTTATATCTTCTAAATTTCCTGTATCGCTTTTTTTTGGATTGAGTTCATTCTTTATTTCATATTTGGTTTGTATTCCGCTGGGGCTTGCCAAGGCTGTGAAAAACGGTTCTAAATTTGATTCCGCAACAAGTGCCATTATGTTTTCAGGTTATGTTGTGCCAGGTTACGCGCTTGGTATTTTGCTGATAGTATTTTTAGCGGGCGGTTCGTTTTTGGATTTATTTCCTTTGGGTGGCTTAACATCTGATAATTTTGAAAATTTTACATTTTTTGGAAAATTGCTTGATTTGGCGCACCACTTGTGTTTGCCATTTCTCTGCTATATTTTGGCGGAGTTCGCATTCCTAACCCTTTTAATGAAGAATTCCGTTTTAGAAGAGCTTGGCAAAGACTATATGCGCACTGCCCTTGCAAAGGGGCTTTCTTTTAAAGAGGCTCTGTTTAAACACGCCCTCAGAAATGCGCTACTTCCGCTTGCAACCAGAATGAGCGAAATTTTCACGCTTATGTTTGCCGGCGCGCTTTTAATTGAAAAAGTTTTCGATATAGATGGAATGGGGCTTTTATATTACAACGCGATGGTGCACAGAGATTACAACGTAGTTTTGGGTATAATTGTACTCTCTTGCTTTATGGCTATGCTAGGCCGGCTGTTCAGCGATTTGCTTTACGGATTTGTTGACCCCAGAATAAAACTGGGGTGATGATCAGTCGTCTGTGGACACTCCTAATTTGTTTTTAAGGTCAAAAACTTCTTTTGCCAATTTATGGTTTTCTTCTGTTAAAGAAGTAGCCTCGTTCTTGGCATCTTTAAGCTCGTCTGCTCTTGGGGGGCGGTCTTCGCCTGAACCGCCTTTGCCCTTTTTGCCACCTCCGCCTCCGCTGCTGTAGCCGCCGCCGTCATCGTCGGAATCACTATAATAAGAGGAGCCGCCGCTGCTCTTTGAACCAGCACAAGCGGCTAAAAACATAAACGCACAGGCGCAGAACAATAAGGATACTCGTTTTAACATATTAAAAACTCCGTTTTAGATAAATATAGTAAAATTATCCACCTACCTTCAACCAATTACCATTCATATTCATCAATAAATACACTCCAGCCCCTGCCAAATAACCCAGCAATGCCAAAGGAGCTATTCTTTTCAAATACCAGCCAAAAGAGAGGTTTCTGTCTATGCCCATAGCCGCAACAC
>CAZIMU010000269.1:0-2305 GCA_964540355.1 uncultured Fibrobacteraceae bacterium
GTTAAACGCGATTTTTCTCGGCTTCGTAGGCGATGGGTTTCTCGCTTTTGCAGAATTTCATTCATCACAAACCATAGGAGAAAACAGATGAAAAAGTCAATGCTGACACCAGCTATCATAGTCATTTCTATGCTGCTGTTCCCCGCCAATGCAAATGCGTTTTGGCTGGATATTGTCAAGGAATTTGTGAGTGACGGAATCAAAATGATGGTTATACCCAAATCGGCAAAAAGTTTAAACGCCTCAACCGAGAACAAAAAAATTGCTAAATCCAATGGTCAATATAGCGCCGAGGAAGTTTATTCCGCAATAACTAAATTGTCGGAGATATGCGCAAATAAATTTGTGAAGCATATCCCCTGCGCCGTAGGCGAGGGAGAGAATTTCTCCATAGGCGATGCGCGCGAGGAAGCCACCGCAAAAGCACGTGTGGCACTAGCTAAAAATATGGGAACTTATGTAAGTGCCAATGCCAAGTTGGAAAGCTCCAAGAGCAAGAATAACCAAGGCGTATTGACAGTGGCTAATTCCTACATCTCAAATGCAGAGCTAACCACCGAGCAGTTTGTCTCCGGTGCACAGGAATATTTGAGCTATACATACATAGACGAGAAACTCTCTGAGATAAACGGTCAAAAGGTGTACGTGACCAATGTGGTTTTGGTTATGGATAGCGAGCTTTTTGGGAAAGCCCTTGAATATGAGGCTAAAGACAAGCCTCTCAGCGAGCAGCTAATCGATGAGTCAAAAAAAGGCATAGTAGCCATTGCTCAAAACTGGATCAATAAAATCACGAAGAAATAAGAAATGAAAAAAGTTCCCCTCAATTTGCTGCTTTTGTGCATTTTCGCACTCGCAACCCCTGCGATGGCAGATTTCACTTCGGCAGATTCCGCCAAAGCCAAGAGCTATTGCCAAGGCAATTTCTTGGGAACCACAGTCTATGTAGAAAACCCAATAGAAGCGAGCGACAAGGCAATAGTAGAAATAGCCAAAAAGATAAAATCGGCAGTTGAAGCGCAAGCCAATTTATCCAGTTCCAAAAACAAGGCTGCAAGCGGCAAGATTGAAAATACTAGCAGTTATTTCGCGACAAGCCAAATAAGCAGCAACTTGACTCTCAGCGGCTTTCAGTCAATAGAATCCCCCAAGAGGCTTAATAACGGCACGTATGAGCTTAAAGGCTATGTTTGCACCAAAGATGTTGCGGGTCCCTATCACAATGAGCAGAGAACTTTGAAAGAATCAATGGAGAGGGCCGAGAGAGCCAAAGATTGGAACAAAATCCAAGACTACTGGAACGAATTCAATAGCATCCAAATTATGCTTGAGGTTTTGAGGGTTGATTCAAAGTATTTTGCTGCCGCCGAAAAAATCTATGAAAATTTCAAGGCTAATTGCAGTGTTAAACTGCACTGGAAGCCGGAGAAAAAAACCGCTTATTCAGAGATAGCTTATTCAAAGCTCTCTGGTAGCAAAATGGGAACTTCTGATTGCAAAGGCAAAGACATTATGCTTGTTTACAGCGGAGCCGAACCCGAATGTATATCCAGAGGGGGTCCCTACGGCTGCACTTACCAGCCATCTCTGCGCATAACCTCTTGCAAAGGGGAACAGCTTGATATTTTGCCAAACCCAGCAACTATAAAAAGCTTTGGCGATAAAAAGGAAATTGCTGATGAAAGAATGCAAAACAAACTTAGAACAGCAGATTTTTGGAATGAATGGGAACAAAAAATCAATCAATGGAGACCGCAATGCGAATAATAATCGTATTAACCTTAATGTCCACTTTTTGCTTTGGACAATCACAGAAACTAAGCATACCCAAAGAGTTGCAGGGAACAATTCCGAGCTTTGCGGTATATTCTATAAACACAGACAAGCTAGACCAAGATGACTTCAAGTCAAAAGCTAAAAAAGCCGGTGCGAGGCGCATAGTTTTTTCTTTTTTCCAAACCACGTGCGTAAATTGCATGGAAGAGTTCGTGCTTTTAAGGAGAAATGCGAGCGAGCTAAAGAACAACGGGGTGCAGATATATTTAATAGATGTAGGTGAGGATCCCGACAAAATGGGTGATAAGGTAAGAGATTTTGTGAAGGAATACGCTGGCGACTCATTCCCGCTTTACTTTGACCAGTACGGAAATTTATTAAAGAAATCGGGTTTGACGGATAAAAGCAAAGATGGCAAAGATGTCTTTATTTTTCCAAGGAGCATAGTAATGGATCGCGATTTGCGTGTTTTAGGCGTTTTATCGGCGGTTAGCAAAGAAGACTACCCTCAAATTCTATGGAGCGAACT
>CAZIMU010000270.1:0-2295 GCA_964540355.1 uncultured Fibrobacteraceae bacterium
TTTGGAAAATATTTACCGCCACATGGAAATGGGCAAAAACGCTTTGCAGGCATCTGTGGACGGCATAAAAGAAATAGGGCTTTCTGTGCTTTCCATAACTTTGGTACTTTTGGTGGTGTTCTTGCCAATTTCAATTGCACCCGGAATGCTTCGCCCCGTGTTCCAGTCTTTTGCTCTAACCATAGTTATATCTGTTACCATATCACTGCTCGTTGCATTCACGGTTGTTCCGCTGATGACAAGCCGCTTTGGAAAATTAACTCACGTTGAGAATAAAGGCATTTGGGGCAGCATACTTCACGCTTTTGAATATTTTGTGGGCTTGTTCCACAGTCTCATAATATCTGTTTTGCATTGGGCTCTTAGCCATCGCTTCATAGCGCTGTTTTTATCTGGCATTATCTTTATACTTTCCGTTGCCTTGCTCCCACTTGGCTACATAGGCAGTGAAATGGTTGCAAACGGAGATAATGATGGTGTTTCTGCATCGCTTGAGTTTGTGAAAGATATTTCTGTTTCTCAAAACAATGAAATTACCCGCACTATAGAGAAAGAAATTTTGCAAATGCCCGAAGTTGTGAGCGTATATGCCGGAGTTGGCGCGAGCAGTTCCAGGTTTGGCAGCGGCGGTGCTTTCAACAGCAATTTAGGTGTAAAACTGGTGGATAAAAATAAACGCACAAAAAGCTCAGAAGCTTTTGCCGCAGATTTGGAGAGGTATATAAATGCCAATTTTGCTGGAGTTAAAGCAACCGTGGCAGCAGATGCTATGCTGGCTGGTGGTGGGGGTGGGGGTATGAACGCTCCAATACAAATTGTTCTGCAAAGTTCAGACAGAGATTCGCTCTTGGTTTTTGCAAACACAATGTTAGATACGCTTGGGAAAATTAATGGCATACGCAATATAAAACTCAGTTCGGATTTGGGAAGCCCCGAAGTTGTGGTTGACATAGACCGCGAAAAAATGGCGCGAATGGGTTTGGATTTGGGTTCTGTGGGCGGCACTTTGCAATATGCCTTTGCCGGAGACCAAACCGCAAAATTCCTAAAAGGCGATTACCAATACGATATAAACGTTCGCTTTGACGGCTTTGACCGCCGCAGCGCAGAAGACGTGGGCAACTTAACCATTATGAGCCAGCTTGGCGCACTGGTTAAATTAAAGCAAATCGCAAACATAACCGAAGGCACAGGACCCAACATGATGGAGCGTTATGGTCGCATTCCCTCCATTATGCTGCAAGGCAATATAGAGGGGCGTTCCATTGGCGAAATAGGCGATGATATAAAGGCAAAATTAAATGAAAAATTAAAAGGCAATCATGATATAACCTATCAGGTTGAAGGAATGTTGAAAAATCAGGCAGATGCTTTTATGTCTCTGTTCATTGCGTTTTTCGCTTCTATATTTCTCGTTTACCTGATTATGGTTGCTCTTTACGAAAGCTACCTTTACCCCTTTGTGGTGTTGTTCTCAATTCCTTTCTCCATTATAGGGGCATTGTGGGCATTAGCGCTAACAGGCAATAATTTGAGCATTTTCTCGCTTCTTGGCATTATTATGCTTGTAGGTTTGGTTGCCAAAAACGCCATTTTGGTTGTTGATTTCACAAACCAAATTAAAAAGCAAGAGAACAGCGTTTACAAATCTTTGATAAAAGCCGTAGAAATTCGTTTCCGCCCCATTTTGATGACTGCTCTTGCGTGTATTGTGGGTATGCTTCCCATAGTTGCAGGTCACGGAGCGGGTTCCGAATGGAAGCGCGGCATAGGCTGGGTAATCATGGGCGGAATGACAAGCTCCATGTTCCTTTCTCTGATTGTTGTGCCTGTTATTTACAGCTTGCTGGAGAGCGTGAAAATTTGGGCAAAGAGGAAGCTTGGGATGTTGCCTAAGGATGCTAAGTTTGATTAGTCAACAAATTTTCTACATTTACCTCAAAATGAAATTAGCTCTTATCATTGGAGTAGGCAGTTTTATAGGTGGTTTTTCTCGCTATCTGCTATCTTTGTTAATACAAGCAAAAACAGCATCGCCGTTTCCGTTGCATACCTTGATAATAAATATCATAGGTTGCTTTTTGATTGGAATTGTTTTTGGATTTTTTGATAAAGGGCAAATTTCAGAGGAATGGAAATTGTTTCTTGCAACTGGTATTCTCGGTGGATTTACAACTTTCTCCGCGTTTTCAATTGAAACATTGACTTTATTTAGAGAAGGATATGCAGTCTATGCCTTGGTTTATATTTTCGCTAGCGTTTTTTTAGGGCTGTTGCTAACTTACCTCGCTTATT
>CAZIMU010000271.1:0-2295 GCA_964540355.1 uncultured Fibrobacteraceae bacterium
CAACTGCTTTTATTTTTTTATTGTTTAAAAAAGCCTCTGCGCTGTGGAGCCACATTGCTTTCCCGTGTAGCTTAACCAATTGTTTGGGGAGGTCGCCGCCAACCCTTTTTCCCAGCCCGCCAGCCGTTATAACCGCTCCTATTTTCAATTCAACTCCGACACAAAAATTTTATTCCTATAATACATAAGCTCTGCAATGCTCTCTCTGATATCATCTTGAGCGCGGTGGTTTTCTTTTTTTTGGAATTTTGGGAGTTTTGGGTACCATCTATAGGCGAGTTCTTTTATGGAGCTTACATCTATGCTTCTGTAGTTCAGCCAGATTTCAATTTTGGGCATATATTTAACCAAAAAACGCCTGTCTTGCCCAATGGAATTCCCGCAGATTGGGTTTTTTGCTTTTTCTGTGTAGCCTTTTATAAAGCTCAGTGTTATTTCTTCGGCGGTTGTCACATTGTAGGGGGAATTTTTAACCCTCTCTATTAACCCGCTCTTGAAGTGGTGGCTCCTATTCCATTTGTCCATAGAGTCTAAAATTTCATTGCTTTGCCTTATCGCAAGGGCAGGACCCTCGGCTAGGATTTTGAGTTGAGGGTCTGTTACTATGGTTGCAATTTCAAGAATAACGCAAGTATCAGGGTCTAAACCTGTCATTTCTAGGTCCATCCAAACTAAATTGGGGGCTGTCTTGCTCATTTATGTGAATTTAGAAATTTTTTCCTTGTCAAGATTTAAAAAATTTATATTTTACATCTACACACAAACAAAGGGGTGATAATGAAAAGCAAATTTGCAAAGTTCGCACAGGTGGTAGCCTTTGGGCTTGCCTTGACATTCACATTTTCTTGCTCTGGCGGCGATGATGACGGCGATGGCAGCGGTAGCGGTAGCGGCAGTGGTAGTGGTAGTTTAGGGAATAATCTCACCCTGTCTGGTCAGGTGTACACTCCAGAGTTGGATTTTGAAACGATGGCTATGAAATATATACCCTACACAGGCCCGGACATAACCTTTGCAAGCAATACGGATGTAAGCGGTTCAATAACTGGCGGAAAAATGTCATTCAGCGTAGGAGTTCCCAGCGACAACGTTCTGGAACCCTTTGAAGGTGAAGAAGACGACTTTTATCTTAACACGACAGTTCAGCCAAGCGATACCCGTGGAATAGGCTTGGATTTTGAGATTGGCCTTACTAAGCAAAACGTACTGAACATAAATTTGAATATGAATACTGGTTTACTGACTACGGAAATGGAAAGTGTAGGGTATATTTATGTTGACAGAGATTGCGTTGTAAAATCGCCAGGAGGAACTGAGTTTGACGATGGCATGGAGTGGACCTATCAAAGTGCTAATTTGAATTTAAAGAAGGGCTGGAACTCTATAAATATGAAAATGAATATGAATGTGAATATGAAAACTAGACGTCAAACAGCTACTGTTTCTATGATTACCGGCGATTGCTCTAGCTGCAAGTGGGCACTTGAAGACGATGATGACGATGATGATGATGACGATTATTATTATGGCAGTATCCGCAGCAAAAAGTTGCCTAAGTTGTCTAAGATGGCAAAACGGAGTATTTTTACTATATTTTAACCCCAAAGTTTAACAAGAGAGGTGTTATGGCAGAAAAAACAAAAAAGCAGGGGAGTTCTGGCAAAAACAAAAGCAAAGGAAAGCCAGTTGTGCCAGCCTCTCAAGGTGTTACCTTAGGTGATTTGCTTGGCAAAAAGTTAGAACATGTTAAGCACAAAAGCGAAGAAAAGCAAAAGCAAATGATAAAGGAGGCGAGGAATAACCCTGTGGTTTTGCGTTCTGAAGAAAAGTTTGCAAAAACAGCCACTGCAAAACCTAGACCAAAACCAAAGGCAAAGCCAGCTTCAAAATGATTTTTTGCCCCTATAGCTCAGCAGGATAGAGCCCAGGTTTCCTAAACCTGTTACCCAAGTTCGAGTCTTGGTGGGGGTAGTAAATGTCCGAATATAATTTAGAATATCCAAGAGCCTTAGATGCAGAAGTTTGGCTTTTAGGTGGCGTTTTGCAAGATCCTAGAATACTTGGAGAGTTATCTCTCATTTTAAGGCACGACACGGAATTTTATCTTGAAAAACATCAGGCTGTGTGGAATGCAATGATAAAACTTTACAAGGAAGGCAATCCAATTGACGTGCTTACCATTGCAGATGTTTTGGAAAAAGAGGGCAAACTTTTGGCAGTGGGGGGAAAAGATTACATTTTTTCGCTTATGGAGTCTGTGCCAAGTGCTGCAAATGCCGACTATTACGCAGAGAT
>CAZIMU010000272.1:0-2292 GCA_964540355.1 uncultured Fibrobacteraceae bacterium
CATTAACCTTCATGCCCAACTCTGGAAGGGAAGTTGCTTCCTTGAATACCTTCACGGCAGCTTCTTGAGAACCAAAAAAAGCAACTATGCTTTCCGTAGTCATAACTCCGTAATTTTGTTCAGGTAATACATCGGTAGCCATTTTGTGCAATCTATCGGTTAAATAATTCAAATCAGAAAAACCAATGGAATCGCGGTCGTCCTGTGTTTGGATTATCGCCACCTTATCATGCTGCCCATAGGCGGCAAGGGCAAAAATCAACAAGATGCGGATAATTTTTTTCATAATTCACCCCACAAAACCTGCGGGAAGTCGCTTCCCATTTTTCTCTTCAAAATACCCACAGCCTGCAAATTTGAATCCAAAATAATGGTCAATGGCAAACCTGGGTCATCTCCCTGCTTCACCAAGCCAAAGCTTTTGAACAGAATTACATTTGGGTCAAAATAATATGAAAATGCACTTCCCGCATTTTTTTCCACCATCTCGCTCACCTTACCGCCGCTGGAACGGATATCCTCGCCCACGTCTATCAAATACACAAGAATCCCGCGCTTCTCCAGTTCGCCCTTGCTCTTTTTGAGAATAGCAAACTCTTCCCTGCAAGAAATGCAGTAGGTGGCGAAAAAGGAGAGAACAACACGCTTCGCCCCTGTCTTTTTCACAGCTTCCTTGATATCATCCCTGTACAATTCATCTATGCCGTTTTTCTCCAGCACAAAGAAGTCGGGGATTATGCCCTGCCTCAATTCGCTCGGCAAGGCTAAACGGGTTGATTTCTCTGCGAAAGAGAAAACAGGCAGCAGGGCTGCCAGCAAAATTATAATTGTTGTTATTCGCATTGCGGTCTCCATTGTTTTATTTCCTGTATCCATTGATTCCAAAATTCTGCGGATTTAAAATTGCTCTGCAATTTCTCCAAGGCAAAATCGGGCTTTTGGTGCGCACCCATTGCATCGCCTTTTATTTGCATATATTCAGTGCCATCGCAGGCATCCAAGGAAAGCGAATTGGCGTAAGAACAGGCATTAATCCCGAATCTTGCCGAGCACTGCGGTTCCGTGCCTTTGTAGGCGAGCGAGATGCCTCTGCCGTTGCAGGGCGATTTCTCTATCTTTATGCTGCCGGAGAGCTTGGAAAAGGCTATATCGGAATAAGGGGTTTCCTTTTCCGGGTTCCAGTGCAGCTTGGCAGCCACGCAATAATTCTTGTAGTCTTCCCTTGCCTTGGAATAAATCTCCTCCGCCAGATAAGGGCTTCTGACTCCCCAGCCATCAAGCAGGTATTGGATTCTCACAAAATCGTTGTAAAGCATCTGCGTTTTGCGCCACGCCTCGTTTTTTTGCTTGGGGTGTTCTGTGTTTAACGCAGTATTGGAAGCAAGCCCTAGAGAATCCAACAGTAGCCGTTGCCGTTCCAAAAAACTTTTGGCGGCATCGGATTTTGACATGCAAACAACAATGCTTATTTTGTGCCCGTTGCGTTTGTTGCGCGCTATGCGAGCATCGTGGGCATTTGGAAGGGCAGATTCTATGGTTGTCCTGGATTTATATCCAGTATTCAAATCCTCTTTTCCGTTTGAGATTTGCTGGCTCACCACTCGTTCTATCGTCACATTGACGGATGAGCTTACTTGCCCTGCCAATGCCGAGCGAGCTTCCGCCAAGGCTTCGTTCTCGTTTTCGCCTACGCCAAAGCCGCGGAACTCATCGGATTGGCATTCGGACACAGGCTCCGCCAGCTGTGTTGTGGAAGCGCAGGAATTTATGGTTAATGCTAGAGCTAGGGAGACGTTTGACATAAGTAGTGTTAATTTTGTTCTGTTCATTTTTTAAACCTCAGATTCAGACATTTTTCTATATTACTCCACAAGGGAGCGACTTTATTATATCGGTTTTTAATAGGAGGCATTTTATGCCCCAAAAACTTCGAAAACCAAAGTTTGCTCCGCTTACTTTGGACTCCACTTTCAAAAAAGCCTTTGCTAACGAGCAAAGTACGGAACTCCTTTTGTTTCTTCTCAACACATTCCTCGCCGAGAAGCTGAAAAGCCCTATCAAAGAGGTAATCAACATTAACCACGAACTGTTTGGAAAAACGAGGTTCAATAGAGATGCTGTATTTGATGTTTATTGCAGGGATGCCACAGGTACAAGGTTCGTTGTGGAAGTTCAGGTTAAGGGGCAGGAACATTTCATAAAGCGAACTTTCTTTTATCTTTGCATAATTGTATGCGGTCTTGCAGTGAAAGGGAAAGACTATGATTTCAATATTCCCAAGCTCTATTCTAT
>CAZIMU010000273.1:0-2269 GCA_964540355.1 uncultured Fibrobacteraceae bacterium
CACCGGTATAGGCATCTGCAACCCAAAAATGCAATGGAAATGCGCCAACCTTAAACAGCAATCCAAATGTGACCATAAAAATTGCAGCTTGGTAAATGGACTCCCGCCCTTCTAAAACATTACCACCAATCAAAGTGCTACCTGTTGCTCCATAAAACAATGCCACTCCGTACAAAAACACCGCACTCAAAGCGGCACCGCTGATAAAATATTTGAAGGCAGCCTCATTGCTCTCTTTTGAATGGCGGTTCATTGCAATAAGTGCGTAAATGGGGAATGATGCTAGCTCCATTCCCAAAAACAAAGGCATAAAATCTTTAGACAAAACCATCAACATAATGCCGCCCGAAGAGAGCATAAGGAGAGAATAAGCCTCGCCACATAGAGTATCTTTGTTTTTCAAAGTGTTTTGCAAGGCAGCCGTTCCAACCGCTGCGCACAAAATAATTCCATAAAGAAAAATCTCTTTTACGAAATTCAGCGAAAATAAATTCCAAGGGTCTTCAACTTCACCAGAAATCAACTTTACAAAAACAGCAGACACTGCCAAAAACAGCATATTGATCCAAGGCAAAACTTGATGTTTTCCATCTTTGCTCAAAAAAGATTCCGCTACAAGCGCAAATATAGAACCCAAGCAAAGTACAATGAGAGGCAAAAGAATTTTCAAGTGGTAAAAAGAAGTTTCAATGAACATCGCCAATATCCTCCAAAGTGTCGTTTTCAAAGCCTTCTTCGGTATCATTATCTTTAATTTGCAAAGATTTTAAATACTCTTCAAACTCTTGCCTTTCCTGCTCAGTCATAGTATGGTTTACGCTGGCGGAGCCAAAAGAATTCAATATGGGAGCGGGATGTAGCCCAAAATAAAGGATAAAGAATATTATAGGAATTGCCGCTGCGCCTTCAGAAAAAGAAAGAGAAATGCCTGCCCGCCTTGAATTTTCTGGAACAGGTCCAAACAGCACGTTTTTAATAAGCCTGAGCATATATGCGGCAGAGCATATAATTCCAACCCCGCCGATAAGAGCAAAAAATGGAAAACTGGAATAGAAAAAACCGTGCAAAATCAAAAACTCGCCCACAAAACCAATGGTGCACGGAACAGAAATTGCCGCAATGCCCGCAAAACCAAAAATCGCCGCATAAATGGGATTTGTAGAAACAAAAGCACCGTATTGCTTTATATTTGTGCTGCCAGTCCATTTTTGCACTATGCCGCTTAAAAAGAAAAGCCCGCCCGCTGTTAAACCGTGCCCCACAAGCATAACGGCAACTCCAGCATCTACAACTCCGTTAAAACAGAACAAGCCTGCCACCGCAAGACTCAAATGCGACATAGAGCTAAATGCCAAAAGTTTTTTCACATTTGTTTGCCTCAATGCAAGAATTGCACCATACAGCATGGAAAAAAGCGCAAGAGCTATAAAATAAATATCGTAACCTGAGGTTTGCAAAGTATTCCAAAAAATTTGAACTACCCAAACCGCAAAACCAAAAACGCCAACCTTTGCCATAGCCCCCGAAAGAACTGCCGAAAGCGGGTATGGAGCTTCGGAATATGTTATGCCCTGCCAGCTGTGAAAGGGGAAAATAGGAGTTTTTACGGCAAATGCTAGAGAAAACGCCAAAAGCAAAGTGATTTGAACATAAGTTGGCAATGTCTTTAATGTCTCTGTCAAAACGCTAATATTATCACTGCCGGCTTTAATCATTAAATACCATGCGCCAAACAGCAAAGGCACGGAACCAATCAAAGTGTAAAGAGTAAACACAAAAACAGCGCGCCGCCTTTTCAAGCCTCCGTGCAAAGCCATTAAAATTGCCGCAGGCAAAACCATAGCCTCAAAGAAAAACAAAAACTGCACTATATTCTGAGCAGATAAAAATGCCCCTATCATTGTACCTTCCAGCACAAGCAAGCCTATTGTAAATTTTTTTATCTCAAAACCTGGCATACCCTTGAAATAAGCATAAGCCAAAAGAGAAAGCAATGATGCAAGCCAAGCCATCCAAAGCGAAAATCCGTACCCGTATAAAGAAAATTCAACATTTATTCCCAAAACAGAAAACCAAGCATAAGAAGGGGTTTGCTGCCCACCGATCATCACCAGCGCAGTTGCCAAAACAAACGGAACTGCTGTGCAAAAAAGCCCAATGCGAAAAGATGAATTCACATCTCTTGAAGAAGCTGCAAGCATTAAGCAAGAGAAGGCAAAAGGCAAAATGAGCAAAAACGATATTAACATAGCTTACCTAACAAAAAACA
>CAZIMU010000274.1:0-2256 GCA_964540355.1 uncultured Fibrobacteraceae bacterium
CGCAGCATCCTCTTGGGTATCCCATTTTGCCAATGCTGTTTGTCACAATAGCCTGCGGAATGATAAGCGGTTTTCACGGCTCGCAAAATCCAATTACGGCAGGAATAGAATCGAATGAAAAAAATGGCAGGCAAACTTTTTATGGCATGATGGTTGCAGAGGGTTTTTTGGCGATGATATGGGCCGCAGTTGGAGTTATAGGTTATTCCCTTTATCCTAATCTTGCGCTATTGGAAAATGGTTCTGTTATATTGTCGGAGATAATTCACAATTTAATAAAGGTTGACTTTATGTCGGAAATTATTTTGATTAGCGTTGCAGTGCTTGCAGTAACGACCGCAGATGCCGCACTTCGCGTTTTGAGAATTTTAATTTCGGATATTTTTCATTTAAAGCAAAAATCTTCTGAAGACCGCTTTTTGCTCTGCATACCTATTTTAGGCGTGTGCGCTATGATTGTATTTTGGAGCAATATAACCGATGGCTTTTCTGTTCTGTGGAATTATTTTAGCTTGACGAACCAGACCATAGCCGTGATATGCCTTGCTATTTCGGTTTGCTATATGAGAGCGAAGAAAAAACCTGTGATTTTCTTACTGATACCCCTTGCGTTTTTGTCTTTTGTTATATTCCTCTATTTATTCTGGATTAGCCCTCAGCATATAATGAGTGCTCCTGTTGGTTTTGGGCTTAGCTATCCTGTTTCTTGCCTTATGGCTTTCATAAGTTCCATTCTTGTTTGCTTTTATTGCCTGAAACACGGAAAGTATTTAGCCAAGAAGGTAGAAGAAAAGCAGTTTAATCCAGACAGTGATTAATCTTTTGTCTGAACCCCGATTCTCCCGATTTTAGGATTTACAGGATTGCTGAATTACGTCCTTTTTTCCGTGGGTATCTATGTTTGAATAGCACTACGGTTAATCTATTTGCCTTTCAGATTCTTTTTCTGTTTCGTTGCTTTCCTTGAGCACTCCTGTATTGTTGAAGTTGTTATTGCATTCTCCGGCACAAATTTGTGGTTTGATTTTAAAGTCATAGTTCTCACTAACTTTGCCAACTAAAACAAACAAAGCCAAAAAAACAGATATAAATAACGCTATTATAGATAAACGGCTTAAATAATTAACTTTTAATTCTCTTGTAGCAAGAGTTATCTCATGTTTTTGAATATGACCAGACATTTTTTTTGTATTATCTTCATAATATGTTTTATCTATTTTATCTGCATCTGGGTTCAAGTCAAATATTTTAAATTTTTTGAATTTTAGTACTGAAAATCCTTTTAACCATCCAATAACGGCAATGGTCATTAAGATAATGGATAAAATGAGATAAATGAGAACACATATAAAAGGCAATATGCGGACATCAAACAAAACCGTAGTTATCACTGCCCAGATTGCAACAGAAAAATTCAAGCAATTTATAGATATGCTTGTTCTCGCATCATATTTTGCATATAAATTTCGCAAATCTTCTAGATACTTAAAATGCAAATCAAAATTTTCTTTTGGCTTGTCGCTCTCACTCATATTCTCTTCTCCGTTTCCCCGCTTGTTTTGTTATCCCTGCCAAACCCATTGGGAATATGGAATTTGGCAAGATTTGTGCCACCATTGACACAAATTCTCTGTCTTGTTTGACTAAGTCTTTACCACCGCACATTTCGCAAACTAATTGTTTTATGTTAAACCTCTTTTTCAAAATGATTTATTAACGCTAGAATGTATGAAGTATTTTGTCCTGGTATAGATTGTCTCTTAACTTCTCCTTTTTTCCACGGCTGATAATAGGGATATACTTTTGAGAATTCCGTTTCATTTATTTTTCTTGTGTCATTTAAATCTATCGAAGGTACGTTTGTTTGAGAGTTATCAATATATATTCTATCATCTTTTGAATATGCTGAGAACCAACTCCCTATTCCCATAGTTTGTATTTCTATTGGTTTGGAGCCTAATTTCGAAACTATTTTTTTCCATAAATTGTGAATATCATTCTCACTTTTCGTTGCAAAAATAGGGGTACTATGGATTTGTTCGCTTGCTGGTTTCAAAGAGAAATCCTTAATATCTTGTTGTCTTGCGGTGGAATATTCTATTTCTATTACAAAATATCTAAATCCATTTACCAAATTATTCCATTGAATTTTATATTCACCATTTAATTCATAGTAATTTGCAGCTTTTATTTCGATATTACCAGTTGGTTTATATATTTTTCCTTTTAATGTATCATTACTTCTAAAAGGTGAAT
>CAZIMU010000275.1:0-2249 GCA_964540355.1 uncultured Fibrobacteraceae bacterium
CGCCATCGGCGAACAGCAATACGGACTTGAGTTCCAAAATAGAGCCGACTGTTGCCTCAGCAACGCTGGGAACCTTTAGAGTTTTCCCAACTTCGGCTCGGTATTGAAAACCGCCTGTTTCAACTATTGAATACATTTTTGGTATCCTTTTGGGTTTAATGAGCTAGTAAATATAGTAAATTTTTGGAAATTTGTCAAATTTTTCTACATTTTCGTTAATAATGATATTCAACGCCCTTACAGACCAACTTTACCACACAGCCCTTGCTGGTGGCATAGTTATGCTACCCATTTTGCTGGTTGGGGCTTTGGGCTTTTATTACATATATTGCGGGTTTTGGGGGATAATGCCTGTACACAAGGCTTTGCACATGTCTGGCATAATGGCTAAGGTGGCTCCACTACTAGGTCTTTTAGGCACGGTAACGGGTATGGTTCAAACATTTAAGGTTATAACAGTTTACGGAAATCAAAACCCTGTGCTTATGGCAGATGGCATTTCAGAAGCACTAATAACAACGCAAAGCGGGCTTGTGATAGCATTTCCCCTGCTTTTGCTAAATCATAGGCTGGCGGAAAAATATGGCAAACGATAACTCAGATTTTTTGGAATTTAGCCCTAGGCAAAAGCGGGAAGCCACCATAGATATTGGTCCTTTAATGGATATGGTGTTCATTTTGCTGATATTCTTTGTGGTGACAAGCACATTCACAAGAGAAACGGGAGTAGAGGTCACCAAGCCGCAGGCACAAACTGCAAGCCAGCTTGAAAAAGAGAACATTTTAATAGCCATAACCAGAGATGGCACAATACACATAGACGAGCGCCAGGTGGATTTAGCTGGACTAAGCGATATTCTAAAAGGGATTCTTGCAAAGAACCCAGAGAGAGAGGCTGTTCTTATAGCCGACAAAGAGGCAGTGACGGGAAAACTCGTTTCTGTTATAGATGCCTGCACTCTTGCCGGAGTGAAAAAAGTATCAATAGCTGCGTTGAATAAGTAACCACTAGCTCAACCACTGAACTCAGCCTCGCTTAACCCAAGGGCTTTGCTTATGATTTCCACAGGTAGTCCTTTTGCTTTCATTCTTTTGGCTGTCTCAATCGCTATGAGTTTTGCCTGATTAATAAGTTTCTGTTCTTCTTCTTGTATGGCATGCATACTTCCTGTTTTGCCATTCAATTCTTCTTCTATGTTGAAAACTTCCCCCTCTCCTTTGAAAAATCGTGCTATAAGCTCTTCGGCTTTATCTAAAACATTGCAGGAAAAAGGCCCAACGCGAATCAGATTTTCGTCTGTGTAGCTTGCGTTTCTTGTGCCGAGCCTAAAATAGAACAGCATATCAAAACTGTTATAAAATCTGTCTTTGCACAAAGACACGGATAAAACCCTGTTTAGATTTATGAAATCCTTGAAAATCGAACCGTTCACTGAAAATCGATTTCCAGATGTAGTTATGGCAATAGACATAACATCCCCTCCTATTTGTCATATAATAATATAGTAAACGCCGATTAACTCATATTTAAGTACTCAGGGACACGGGACTAGGGACAGGGGATATGATTTTTCTGCATATTCATGTCCCTTATCCCATATCCCTTGTCCCAAACATTGAGTTAATCATTACTTACTATAGAAAATGCGAAGGCTATATAGAATATTCGTCTATGTCGCTGTCTAAAATATCTTGGAAGGTAATGTTATCTAAGTATTTATTTATGATTTTTTCAAGCCCTTGCCACACCCGCAAGGTTTTGCAACATTCCCTCCTTTCGCACTGGTTTACTTCGTCTGCCAAACACGAAACAGGAGATAACCCACCCTCGGTGATCCTTAAAATTTGACCCACCGTGTATTTATCTAGCTCCTTTGCGAGCTTATAGCCTCCATTATTGCCGCGATTAGCGCGCAGAATATCGGGATGGTTCAGCAAGCTCACAATTTGTTCAAGGTATTTTTTGGAAATGCCCTGCCGCTCAGAAATATCTCTTAAAGAGATAAAACCTTCGTTTCTATGCTCTGCCAAATCCAGAAGCATACGTAAAGAATACCGCCCTTTTGTAGAAATTTTCACAATGTCACCCTCCAGACAATATAGTAAATACTGATTAATTCATATAGAAATTTCTACATTACCAAAAAAATAATTTTTTTAGAGGAGAAATATGGAAAAAATGGAATTCCAGACCGAAGTTCGTGAATTGCTGCATTTGATGATACATTCTCTATACAGCAATAAAGAAA
>CAZIMU010000276.1:0-2244 GCA_964540355.1 uncultured Fibrobacteraceae bacterium
TTATGCCATTGGTATCTAGCAACACAAGCTCTGCCATGCGGCCAATTTCTATTTTGGAGCCTTTATATTCTATCTCATCACTGCTTTCAAGAAGAACCTTGCCGTCCACAGTGGCTTTTTTGCTGTTTTCCACAGTTATGCGGCTAGAAGCACCACCAATGTGGAATGTTCTGAGCGTGAGCTGCGTACCAGGCTCGCCTATGGATTGTGCGGCCAAAACACCAACGGCCTCGCCCAAGTCCACTAAGCGACCGGAGGCAAGCATTCGACCATAGCACTTTGCGCAAACACCAATTGGCGAATTGCAAGTTAAAACAGAACGAACAGCAACTTCTTCTATGCCGGCATCCAAAATTTTTGGAATGTGTTTTTCTTCTATCATCTCGCCTTTGGAAACTATCAAAGCATCAGACACAGGATGCTTTATGTCTTTAAGGGAGAAACGCCCTAAAATACGTTCACCAAGAGCTTGAACAATGTTATCGCCATCTTTGGATGCAGAACGGACAATGCCCTTTACTGCCAAATGAATTGGAGCCTTAACACCTGCTTTAATCATTTCCATCAGTTTTGAATCGTTTATAATAGAGTTGGCAGAAACCACAGTTTTTCCGTCTTCGCCATGAACTGCTTTTTCCAAAGTGGTTCCGAGCATTTTTTTTCGGAGATGTTCGTAGTTTATGGCGTGGATGAATTTCAATTCTATGAACATCAATTTGCGTAGAATTTCTTTTTCCAAAAAGTCGCCTCTGTTTGCCAAAACCTCTTTGGTTTCGGGATGCAAAATATCGTTTGCTGTCACATATCCACTTAACCTTTTGGTGAACATGCTTAGAGCTTCGGAAGTGTCTTTTATGCCTTCGTAATGCTCAACAGATATTCGCTCTGAGGTAATTTTTATTTCACAGCAATCTTCTTCGGTAATAACCAAATTTTGGGCAACGTCAACCAAACGGCGGGTTAAATAACCAGCATCTGCGGTTTTTAGAGCTGTATCTGATAGACCTTTGCGCGCACCGTGAGTGGAAATAAAGTATTCCAAAGAATTCAAGCCATCACGGAAACAGCTGGTAATTGGATTTTCTATAACCTCGTGCTCGCCTATTTTTCTTGTTGGCTTTTGCATCAAACCACGCATTCCAGAGAGCTGCTTAATCTGTTCCCTTGAGCCACGCGCGCCAGAATCTGCCATCATAAACAGAGGGTTAAAGCCATCTTTGTCGCGAGAGAGCAAATCCCATTGCTTTTGCGCAACATCACTTGTGGTGCGAGACCACAAATCGATTATCTGATTATAGCGTTCACCATCTGTAACTGCGCCTTGGTCGTAAAGGTCTCTAATTTCATTTGCTTTTTTGGTTGCATCTGCAAGGAGAGTCTGTTTTTCTGCTGGAATCACCATTTCGGCTATTGCCACAGAAGAACCCGCTTTAGATGCCCATCTGTAACCGAGGTCTTTTAAGGAATCCAAATATTCAACGGTCACATTGTTACCGCTTCTGCGATACAAGTCATCAACAGATCTTGCTATCACTTTTTTGGAGAAGGTATCGTCTGCATAACCCAAAATATTTGGAATTGCCTGGTTCAAAATAACCCTTCCAACCGAAGTTTTTATGCGGCTATCTTGCTCTAAAATCAAAAACTCAACCTTTACTCCTGCTTTTGCGAGTACCTCTTCGCCTTGTTCATTTTCGCATTTTGTGTCGTAGTCCAAAGCGCCGCGGTAAAGTTTACGGCCTGCGCGCAAGCGCAAACTTATGTGTGCGTTCAAATCCACAATGCCATTTTCGTAGGCCTGCATAACTTCTTGGTCGCTGCCAAAAGCCATACCCTCGCCTTTTACGCCAGGGCGCGGTTTTGAAAGATAATAAAGACCAAGCACAATGTCTTGGGAGGGAACCGCTATGGGTTGCCCAGAAGCCGGATGCAAAATATTGTTGGAGGAGAGCATTAAAACTCTACATTCCAATTGTGCCTCAAAAGAAAGAGGCAAATGCACAGCCATCTGGTCACCGTCAAAATCTGCGTTGAACGCTGCGCATACAAGTGGGTGCAAGCGAATTGCAGAACCTTCAATCAATTTAGGATAAAAAGCCTGTATGCCAAGTCTGTGCAAAGTTGGTGCACGGTTGAGCATAACTGGGTGGTCTTTTATAATGGGTTCAACTATATCCCATACTTTTGGATCTTCTGAGTCTATTATTTTTTTCGCGTGGCGAACAGTATTGGCAAGACCTTCTT
>CAZIMU010000277.1:0-2242 GCA_964540355.1 uncultured Fibrobacteraceae bacterium
CGTTTTTTTCTATAATTAGTGCAGCGGAGAAAAAATAATGGGTGCTTTTTTTTGGATTTTGATTGTTGCGCACGTGGCTTTGTGCCTGTTGCTCATATTGCTTGTTCTTGTGCAAAACGATAAAATGGGCGGTTTGGCCGGTTTAGGCGGAATGACAGCGCAATCTGCCTTTTCAACGGCAGGTGCAGCCACATTCATTCAGAAGCTCACTCGCTATGTGGCACTGGTTTTTTTTGCAGTTGTGCTAACGTTGAGCGTTATGGCAACAAAGCAAGATTCCAGTACTCAGGGTTCGGTTTTGAAAGAAGCTCTGAATACCAGCGGTCAAGGTGCCGTTTTGGATGAGAATTTTAATCTGCCAGCCGGGCCTGCTCCTGCAGAAGAATGACCCTGCCAATTTATCCTGATTTCGCTCCTGTTAGTTTAGGCTTGCAGGAGGAAATTCAAAAAATGGTTTTGGAATCAAAAAGCGATATTTCCGCATTGACTTTTGCAAATCTTTACTTGTTCCGCAATAAATACGGATTTAATGTATCTTTGCTAAACAACAGCTTGATTGTAGCAGGCTCTGCCGCAGGCAAAACATTTTTTTCAATAATTGGAAATGTTCCGTCAAAAGAAATTTTAAGTGAATTGCTAAAAAAATATAATTACTGGAAAAACATTTCTGGCGAGCAGGCTTTGCACAGCCCCGTTGCTTTAGTGGAAGATAGGGATAACTTTGAATATTTGTATTTGCGAACAGACTTGGCAGAACTACCCGGAAAAAATTTCCAAAAAAAGAGAAATTTGGTAAATGCCTTTATAAAAACATATTCTTTGGAAAATCCAGAAAAAAAACTTATCAACGGTGAAACTATAAAAGATGCTTTGGTTGTTTTAGATGAATGGGAAAAAAGCAGAGAGGAGCACAGTGATTACGCTTCTGCAAAAGAGGCATTGAATTTGCACTGCGAACTCGGTTTTGTTGGTTATGTTTTTTATGTGGGTGGAAAACAGGTTGGCTATTGCCAAGGCGAAGTACTTGCTAACAAAAGGAGCTTTGCAGTGCATTTTGAAAAAGCAATAGATAGCTACAAGGGCATTTATCAGTACATAAATCAGGAATTTGCAAAAATCCTTCCCCCCAACATAATCTGTATAAACAGAGAGCAAGATTTGGGGCACGATGGACTCCGCCAAGCTAAAATTACTTACCGCCCTGTTGATTTTGTTAAACTTTTTTCAAGCAACGTTTCTACCAAAGTGGAATAGTCCAGCCCTATGTGATTTGCCTGTGCTGGCAAAAAAGATGTAGGGGTCATGCCAGGGAGTGTGTTTGTTTCTAGCACAAAAACTTTTCCGTTTTTATCTATGCGAACATCTGTGCGGCTATAAATTTCGCAATCAAGAGCTTGATGAGCTTTGCGAGCGATATTTTGAATTTCTTTTATTAAATCTTCCGAAAATTCCGCAGGGGTAATCTCTATAACTTCGCCATTGTATTTTGCTTCAAAATCAAAGTATTCCCTCGTTGTCATTCTTATTTCTGTTGGAGGAAGCGGCTTGCAACCTTCAATATAACCGCAGCTTGCTTCTTGGCCAGCTATAAATTGCTCCGCTAAAAGCCTGGTTGCGTGTTCAAAAAGTTTTTCGCACAGTTTGCCTGCTTCATCAACATTTTTTGCAAAACCCATACCGAGCGAAGAACCACCAAGTGGGTCTTTTATCACAAGGGGCGAGCCCAAGTTTTTAAATGCTTCCTCTATTAATTCTTTTGAAAAATTCTCGCATTGCCAAACTCTGAAATTCGCTGTTGGAATATCGTTTGCCTTGTAAATTTCCTTGCTTTTTATTTTGTCCATAGCGAGCGCGCTAGAAAGCACTCCGCTACCTGTGTATGGAATTCCTGCATATTCCAGCATTGCCTGAATGTGACCATCTTCGCCAAAGCGACCGTGCAAAGCGAGCAAGGCAATGTTTATGGGTTTTAGTTCTTCAAGCGAAGGACGCATTTTTTTTTGCATAGCATTTTCTGCGCCCGCAAAAAAATTCACATTAAAATTCTGAACCTGATAAGGGGTTAGTGCTTTGCTACCCCAAGTCCATTCTCCGTTTTGCGCAATTAGCACTGGATGCACATCGTACTTATGCGCATCCAAAGCACGAACAATTCCAGCACCGCTAACCAAAGAAACCGAGTGTTCTGAACTTGGGCCGCCCATAAACACAAAAACTTTTTTTCGCATATTCACATCTCCTT
>CAZIMU010000278.1:0-2231 GCA_964540355.1 uncultured Fibrobacteraceae bacterium
TTACGGTAAATTTTCTAAAAATTTTTCTGGCGAAATTACAGAAATCGCAGAATTTGAAAAATCAGCCAAATTTCTGGTGACTATAAAATCTGCATTCCATTTAAAGGCACAGATATAAAGCAGAGAATCTTCATAATCTTTAATTCCCGTATCAAAAGCCTTTAGGCAATCTTCTTTTGTAACAGCAATTACATCAAAAAGGATAAATAATTTTTTTACTTCATTCGCTGTTTTTTCTTTATCTTTCAAATATTTATTCGTAATGTAATAAATGTCGGTAATCGTACTCGTAGTGATAGCACCGTTAAATTCTTTTTTAGAAACTGAGCGAATTATATTTTGAGATATTTCTTTAAAAGGTTCTCTCGCTACAATAGCATCAATTATAATATTAGTATCAATAATTGCGTTCATAGCGTTTATATCTTGCCTCTTTAATTTCATCATCTGTTATGGTAGAGGGTAAAATCCCAAATAAAGACTCTGCTATAGCAAGCCTTTCTGCAATATCATTTTGTTTTTTTTCTGCAACTTTCTGAATTTTAGGTTTTAAAAAAGTTATTAAAACTTCATATTCCTCCTTAAAAGGAATAACATCTTTTGGTTTGATAGACACACCATCATAAACACCTTGAATTGCCAGCATAATAAACCTCTTGGTTAAGATAGAAATTTCATAGTTAAGCCACCACCCTATACCCTAAGCAGGGGTTTCGTATAAATCAGCAATCGGGCAAATAAGAATAACAGACACTTGGTAAAGATTTTATAGATGGGCATTTCTTACTATTCTGGTAAATCCTAGAATCCTGAAAATCGGGGTTCTGACAATTGCTCATTTTGAACCTCATTTTTTGTTCTACTTACCGTGGGCAGGGTACAATGCCTGTTTTCTTGGCGAAGCTTTTGGACAGGCACGACGCCTATCAAATTTGCATTTCGCTGGCGAACAGCCGTAGGCTGGTCAATTTTTTCTAAGTTACCTTGTAATATGCCATATAATGTTCAAGATTTGCTCACTCAAATGGTAAATGTGGGTTCATCGGATTTGCACTTTACCGTTGGAGTTCCGCCATTAATTCGCTTGCACGGCGTATTGCAGCCCATTGGCGAAGAAAAACTAACTCCCCAAGAAACAATGCGAATGTCTTATAGCCTCATGAACGAGATGCAACGCAAATCTTTTGAGCAAAACAAGGAGTGCGATTTTTCTTTTGGCATAGCTAATTTAGCCAGATTTCGTGCCAATGCTTATTTGCAAAGAGGTTGCGTGGGGCTTGCGCTTCGCATAATTCCCATTCGCATAAAAACCTTTGAAGAACTAGGACTACCAAAAATTATGGCAGATTTCACAAAACGCCCATCTGGTTTGGTGCTTGTGACTGGAGCCACTGGTAGCGGCAAATCAACAACGCTTGCCGCTATGATAGACAAAATAAACAAGGAGCGGCACGAGCATATTATCACCATAGAAGACCCTATAGAATTTTTGCACACTCACCAGAATTGCATGGTAAATCAGCGCGAAGTTGGCAATGATACTTCCAGTTTTGCACAAGCTCTGAAAATGGCACTCCGCCAAGATCCGGACGTGGTGCTAATAGGCGAAATGCGTGATACCGAAACAATGCGCGCCGCGTTGACTATTTCAGAAACTGGTCATTTGGCATTTGCAACACTGCACACAAATTCAACTGTTCAAACCATAAACCGCATAATAGATGCTTTCCCCAAAGGCGAGCAGCAAACCATAAGAACGCAGCTCTCATTTGTGCTTCAAGGCGTTATTTGCCAAACCCTTTTGCCCAAGATGGGCGGCGGCCGCGTTATGGCTTACGAGGTTATGAATGTTTTGCCATCAATTCGTGCTTTAATTAGAGACGATAAAGTTCACCAAATAGAATCCATAATAGAAATAAGCCAAAAATTTGGAATGAACACCATGAATATGAGGCTTGCCGACTTGGTTATAGCCAAGCAAATAGATCGCCTTTTGGCCCTGAACAAATCTTCAAATCCAGAAAACTTAGAAAAATTACTGCTTGAAAAAGAGCTTAGGAAAGGAGGCCCCACTTAAATGCCGTTTTTTTTATATAAAGCAGTTTCGTCAACAGGTGCGGATTTTAGCGGGCAATTGGAAGCGCGCGATCTTGAAGAAGCGCGCGGAATGTTGATTCGCAGGCATTTGACTATTCAGAGCCTCAAAAAAAAACCAACCGAAATAAAACTGC
>CAZIMU010000279.1:0-2225 GCA_964540355.1 uncultured Fibrobacteraceae bacterium
TGGGACAAGGGATATGGGATAAGGGACATGAATATGCAGAAAAAATGGTTTTTGAGGCAGTTTTATAAGAAAAATCATATCCCCTGTCCCTAGTCCCGTGTCCCAAGAGAGTTAATCAGCATTTTCTATATTCCCCCTAACACTCTAACGGAGAATTAAAATGAAAAAGACTCTAAAACCCCTCTTGGCTGTTGCAATGCTTGCAACAGTGGCTCTTGCTACCAATGTGGAAAACCCGCTTTATGCCCCGGCACAGCTGGATTTTTATTCAAAAACAGGATTTAGCTTCATGTACAAGCAAAGTGATGCTAATCTTGCTATGAAGGCAAAAGACTGGGAATATCATAGCGAATACATTGTGCGCGGATACGAAGACTTTGGCTTTGGTATAACCGATAGGTTTAACCTTCGCGGCGCATTCGGCTATACCCACGATTTCAGCATAAAACGCTCAGGCCCTCACAATGCTCGCTTAGGTCTTGGCTACCGTGCCATAAACCAACCGAAAGATGCCGTGGTTTGGGACCTTTATGCGGATGCTTGGCTCGGAGGCATTTCCAAAATGAAAGCAAAGTTGATTGCATCTGAATCAAAACTCAAAGAAATCAGAGACTCTATGCCCTTATCTTTTAAATACGACAATTACGCCAACGGTCGCTGGGGTATATGGCTTGGAACTGTGGTAGGCAAAACTTGGGACAGATTTACCTTATCTGCCTTTGGCGAAGTTCAAAAGACATTTGGAAACGATAACAGCCAAATAGAAGTTGACGGAAGTGCAAAACCTGTGATTAATGCTATTATTAAAGGAAGTACTGAACCAAAAATTAAAGCAGGTGTTATGCCAAAGGTTAAAGCAGGTATTTGGAACCAAGTCGCAATGCAAGTATGTAACCAAGCGGTGAGTCACTTAATGAGTCCTGAAGAATGTGTGAAGAACTTAAATGAACCAGGTTTAGAACAAGTGAAAGGTATGGTAGATGCTATGGCACCACATATAGTGGATTCTTTAGCACCAGGCATGGCAGATTCTATAGCAAATTATTGGTCAACAGGTATAGCCAAATCTTATGTTTCTGGCTTGCCAAACGACTTCAGTGTGGAAACCAAAGGTGTTTGGGATTATGTTGCAGGTTTAAAAACATCGTACGAAATAGATAACAACTGGTCTATGGGTGGAGGCTTCACTTGGAGGCATCGTGGTACGAATAGCGTGAAAGCCTTGAATATCAAAGCAGATGAGAGTGCGATTAATAAAAAATTAGATGAGATTGACCCTGCGATAAGGCAAAGCGGAATCACTGCCGCTGCCCTTACTGATGGGCTTACTGGTAGCTTTGAAGGCAGCATGGAAGATGGCGTTGAGGAATTCACGCTTACGCTTTTGGGTTCTAGAAATATTACAAAGAATTTGCAAGTAACGCTTTTTGGAGAATGTACATTTGACACAGCAGAAGATAAAGCTCAACTCGGTTCAGATGTAAGGGCAGAAGTTGGCTTGCGTATGAATTGGCAATTCTAAAAATTAAAAACAAAGGGTAATGTATGGCAAAGGATCGTCTTGAAAAAAAGGGTCGCGGGTTGTTCGTAAAAACGATTGGCATTTCTACCTTGATACTTCTAGCTTCGCTTGTGGTGCTTGGGTATCTTAGTCTTTATTCAAAGCAGCAGCTTGCATTGCAAACAGCTATGTCAATAGGTAAAGACAAATTAGAAGGCGATATAACGTCTTTTGAACGTCTGATTGAGGATACATATGGAAAGCTGAGTTTAAAAGATGGAAAGATCGTGGACTCAAAAGGCAATCCTATTTCTTACAAATATGACGTGGTTGATGAAATATCTTCTGAATTGAAGATAGTGGCCACCATTTTTGTGAAAGAGAAAGATGATTTTCGCCGCATAGCAACAAGCATCACAACCGCAGAAGGAAAACGCGCCATAGATACTTTTTTAGATTCCAAAGGCAAAGCTTATGCGGCTATTCAGAGCGGTCAAAATTATATAGGAGAAGCCGCCATTATAGGCAAGGATTATATAACCCTTTACAGACCGGTTTTTGAGCAAGGAACAAAAAATACGATTGGCATTTTGTTCATAGGTATAGGCATGGATTCAATTAAGCAGATGATAAAAGAGAAGAGCAATCTTCAAACTGGCATAAGCATAATTATTGGACTTGGTCTTTTGATTTTGGTCATAGCCACAAATATAATTAATATGAA
>CAZIMU010000280.1:0-2216 GCA_964540355.1 uncultured Fibrobacteraceae bacterium
AATCCGTCTAAACACTGTTTAAACACTTTTTGGACACTTTAAAACCGCAAATACATATTAAATTCGCAGTTTTGTGAGTGGCACAGTTATTGCGTTTATTATATCAAATTTGTATATTGTCTATAAGGAGATAAAAATGTTAACAGATGCACAAGAAAAAACAGTAGTTTCTGGCAGCTATGCCACCCAAAGAGCTTATACTGTAGAAGAAGTTTTTGAGCATATTGACAAGAGATTAGTTGAGGCTTTTGGAGAAGACTTTAAAGATAGGTTAAGTCAAGAAAAGGCGAAACGAAATTTATTCTAGTAGAATTTTATGCAACAATTTGAAATTCTCATTTTAGAGGAGGCGTTAGCTGATATAGAAGAAGTTTTTGATTATATTGCCTACGAATTAAAATCACCCGATACAGCTATTGATTATCGTTTTGGGTTATTGGAAAAAATAAATTCCCTAAAAAACAATGCAAATATATTCGCTCCAAGTTCAAGAGAATTTTTGAAACTTCGTTATGGACCAGATGTTTATACCATAAATTATAAGAAAATGGTTATTGTTTATAACATAGATGGAAATACAGCAGTTATTCGCAGAGTTATGGCAGGTGGGTTAGTATTATAAAAGAAAAATTGGCAGCTTACGGCATAAACGCCATTGATGCAGCTTTGACAAAGACAAGGTTAAAGATTTGCTTTACCCTAAAAAAGTTTTCCCAAATGGGGTTTGCTCCTTTGCCGAATCCAAAACTCCGTAACCCGCAGTTATGGAATTCCCTAAAAATTCAATTTTGAGCTTTGGCTCTTGCGGCAATGCTTCTTTTTTTGGAACGCCTTTTATTTCAAAGCTTTTGAAAAGAGCAGTGCCCTGGTTTGAGCTATAACGCTATTCACGAGTATTCCAAAAAGTAGATAAATGGGCATTGGTTTTTACCGTTTTTTATGGC
Source organism: uncultured Fibrobacteraceae bacterium (assembly GCA_964540355.1). GTDB lineage: Bacteria > Fibrobacterota > Fibrobacteria > Fibrobacterales > Fibrobacteraceae > Fibrimonas. The sequence continues at coordinate 945 of CAZIMU010000280.1, forward strand.
AGGCATTATTACTGTTGCTATCACTACTATTATTTCCTGCATCTTTGCCAGAAGAAATGCACAAAGGATAACTCTCCGGCGATAATTTTTTTGAAATAGCGTAACCTCCAATGAAACCGATAAAAATTCCTAAGGCAAATAAAAACGCAAGTGAAATGGTTTTAATCGTTCTAATCATTTTGTGCTTATCTCCATATTTTGAATAGCCGCTCCGCTGGCCCCCTTTCCCAAATTGTCCAAAACAACGGTTATTTGCCCGTACTCCTCGCGCCCGAACACAAAAATTTTTGCATCATTTGTGTTGTTGCATATTGTTGGGTCTAAAATAGAGGGATTCTCATTGGCAGGTACAACGCTAACGTATTCGCAGTCCTTGTAGTAATTGGCTAAAAATTCCCTCAACTCGTCAAAAGAGTTTATTCCGTTCAGCATATTTGGAAATAGGCTCACAGTCACTGCCATCCCCTGATAATAGGGACCAAGAATGGGATTAAACAAAGGGGGATTTTTTAGTCCGGCTATTTTTTGCATTTCGGGCAAGTGCTTGTGGCAAAGTCCCAAAGCATAAGGTTTTGAGGCTAAAACAGATTCCGATTCAAATTTAATGGATTTGAAATTTTCCTGATATTCTGCAATCATTTTTTTGCCGCCACCGCTATAACCCGTTACGCTGTAGCAGCTCAAATTTTCATCCGCATTTATTATGCCCTTTGCCACAAGCGGATAAACAGCCAGCAAAAATCCTGTGGCGTGGCAGCCTGGGTTTGCTATTCGCTTTGATTTTTTTATAGCTTCTCTGTGATTCGGCGAAAGTTCGGGCAAGCCATAAGCCCACTCTGCATTGGTGCGGTGGGCTGTGCTTGTATCTATGATAACAGTATTTGGATTTTGGACAAGAGCTACTGATTCTTTTGCGGCATCGTCTGGCAAGCATAAAAAAGCAATGTCGGCTGCGTTTAGGAGTTCTGTTTTGCGTTTTGTATCTTTGCGAAGCTCAGGTTCAATTTCCAAAAGCTCTATGTCTTTGCGTGTGAGCAGTTTTTCCCTTATCTGCAAACCCGTTGTGCCTTCTTGGCCGTCCACAAAAACTTTCTTCATTTTGCGTTCAAAAAGTGCAATGCACCAGAAAGGTAAACTAAGGGACTATTCCAGTTTATAGCAACTTCATTTGTAGCATAGCTACAATCATTGTCTAAATAGGAGAGAGCAGGTTTGCTTTTTTGCACATAGTTTTCGCAACGCCCATTTGGTTTAACATCTTGCCCACCCTCG
>CAZIMU010000281.1:0-2169 GCA_964540355.1 uncultured Fibrobacteraceae bacterium
TAGCAACCCTTAAACCGCGTTTTTCCAAAAGTTCCGCGATTTCTTGGTCGGAGAGTGGGTTTTTCTTGTTTTCGTTGTTTATCAAGTCCCTAATGCTGTCTTTTATTCTGACATTGCTAACTTCGGTGCCATCGTCTTGAGCAACGCCAGAAGAGAAGAATTTTTTGAGCTCAAAAACTCCATAATTAGTTTGAACATATTTTCCATTTGTGACCCTGTTTACCGTGCTTATATCCCTATTTATCTCGTTTGCTATATCCTGCAAAATCATAGGTCTCAAATGCTGCTGCCCACGAGCGAAAAAGTCGTATTGCCTGCGCACAATGGCGTTCATAACCAAAAGCATTGTCTCCTTGCGGCTTTCTATGCTACGCATAAAAACACTTGCTGAATTCAGTTTGTTCCTTATCCAAGATTTTTCTTCGTTGCTAACGTTCTTTGTTTTCAGCAGATTTTTGTAGGAATTGTTTATTTTTAATTTTGCCTTTGTGCCGTCTCTTAGCTGCACACTGAACGAACCATTGGGTTCCCTTTCCACAATAAAATCCGGCGTAACATAAGATAAATTGGAAACGGGAATTTGTGCAAGCGGTCTTGGGTTAAGCCTTGCAAGTTCTTTTATCGCAACGGTAACATCTTGGGTAGAAATATTCATCGCTTTTGCAATTTGCATATAACGCAAATCAGCCAGCAAATCGTAATGCTTTTCCAGCATTTCAATGGCCATTTTTGAAAAATCAGGTATTCTTTTCGCTTGAATAAGGAGACAGTCGCGGAGGTCAAAAGCTCCAACTCCGGGTGGTTCAAGACTGCGCAAAACATCAAAGGCTTCTCTCACCTCACGCGGAGCTTTTTTCAATGGTTTTTCGTTTTGCAAAACAGCATCTATGGCTTTGAACACGGAATTCTTGCCCGAATTTTCCGCAGAAGTTTCCGCCTCATTTTCATCCGACAAAAATCCATTATCGCCAACACAACCTATTAAATATTCAAGGCATACATATACATCTGCGGGCAAATTTCTGTCTTTAACTTGGTTCAGCAAATATTGTTGAATATCCAAATCATAGCTTTGCGGGCGTTCCCAATCATCTTCGTCAGGATCTCTTTTGCTAAAATCTTCTGGTTCTGAATCTTTAAAACCATCTTGAAAATAATCATCCCAATTTATATCTGAATTATTATCCGGCTCGTCTAAAATACCTTTTTCTACATCGTTTGTGCCATATTCATCGCTTGTTTCTTCGTTCTTATCATCGTCGCTATCACCGCTTTCGTCCTCTTCCAAAAGGGGATTTATTTCCAACTCCTGCTGAATGGCGGCTTCCAATTCCAAGGAATTCATTTGCAAAATTTGCGATGTAATTATGGTTTGAGCAGATAGCTTCTGTTCCTGCCTCATTCCCTGCGATATGTTCATTTGAACAGGCATAACTATCTCCCTTCTTGAGCGCGTTTTTTAGCTTTGCTCCTAGCTGTTTCCCTGAGCAGATGTATGTTTTTCAAGCTAAGCATGCTTCTCCGTTTGCCGTTTTCATCATAAATTTTTATACCCTTCCTGTCAATGCGGTTTATGAATGCTTGTAGCGAAGAACGCAAACTATCTACGTCATTCACAATTTCTTTTTTATCCAGCAAAGCCACAGTGACAGGGCTACTTTCAAATTGGATTATAATTTTATCGAGTTTCTCCATAGCTTCCCTAACAGACAAGATTATTTTATCCGCAGATTCTATTCCTTCTTTTGCTTGAACCCTGATTGTATCAAGAGATTTGTCTATTTTGTGGCTCGCATCCGATATTTGCACGGCATAATCGGAGACCTTATTCAAAGCCCCCATAGTTTGATTTTCAACGGTATTTATAGCCTTAGACAAAGCATTCAGCAAATCTTCACATTCCTCTATAATATCTTCTACTTGCTTTTGCAAAGATGGATTTTTTTCATCGCCTGTGTGCAAAGCACGAACAAGATCCACAAGGGCTGCAACCTGCTTTTTTGCAACATCGGCGAGTGCCAAAATTTCCGCAAAGCCTGGCTCAAATTCCCCGTCAAAAACATAATTTTTTGGCATAGGTTCCCCCTTCTTTCCGGGTTCAACTATAATGCTACGGCTGCCCATAATATTTGGGCTAACATTTCTGAATCTGGTATCTTTGCGAAAAAT
>CAZIMU010000282.1:0-2164 GCA_964540355.1 uncultured Fibrobacteraceae bacterium
ATTAAGGAGTATGTGAAATAGATATGGCTAAAGGAGGAGTTTTCATTGCTGGCACAGGCACAGGAGTTGGGAAAACCTGTGTATCTGCTTTTTTATTGGATTATTTCAAGCTCACAAGAAAAAAGAAAGTTTTGTATTACAAGCCAATTCAATGCGGGAAACCAACAGATATGGACTTCATACAAAAAGTTACCAAAACAAAAAAGAAAGACATATATTGCTCATATAACCTCAAAACCCCAAGCTCACCCCATTTTGCCTTTGCCAAGGAAAATGTTAAATTTGAAAAAAACGTTATAAGAAAATTTTTGGCAAGTGCAAAAAAGCAATACGATTTTATAGTTATGGAAGCAGCTGGGGGCATAAGGGTTCCAATAACGCAAAATTTTGATATGGCAGATTTGGCAAAGCTATCTAATTTCAAGGTTCTGCTTGTGGCTTCTCCTGGGCTTGGCACCATAAACCACACCTTGCTTTCAATAGATTATTTGAAATCAAAAAATATTGAAATCTTAGGTTTTGTGTTTTCTCCAGCGAGTTTTGTCGATAAATTAACCGAAGAAATAATTATGGACAATGCCGAGATAATAGAGAAAATTTCTGGAGTTCCCTACAAAGGAACCGCACTGCCAGTACCATTTATCCCTTAAAAAACCCTTTTAATCCTTTAATACAATAAAAACAGGGTAAAAAATGGTTTTATTTATTTATTTTTGCACTTATGAATAAAATTTTATGCTTACTTGCCTTTTGCGCAGTGGGTTTTGCTTTTGCAGGCACTCCTCTCGGCTTAAAACAGGCTTTGAGCGAAGGATTAAAGGGAAATTTGGATATTCAAAAGTCCGAACTCGGTTCCGATGGCATAGATGCTAAAATAGATGCGGCTTTTCGAAAATATTTTCCGCAATTAACGGCAAGCGGCACGGTGACAAGACTGTGGATGGATCCCACGAAGGTGCCTAACTATCCAGCTTGGATAAAAACGCTTGCTACTGTGGGTACACCGGTAGCAGCTCCACTTAATCCTAATGATGCTTTTATGGAAGTTCCAATAAATTGGAATGTGTCGGGTGATTTGACATTAAAACAATTTTTATATGTTCCGCAGGTATTAACAGGCATTGCAATGGCAAAAAAAGGCAAGGAGATAGATGCGCTGGTTAAGCAGGAAATTAGAGAGGGTATAATTTTTGGAATATCAATGCAGTATTGGAGCATTGTTTATATGGAAGAAAATTTAGAAATTATGCAAAAATCCAAAGATAATCTGGGCAAAACCCGTGAGGCAATAGCCGCTATGGTGGAACATGGCATAGTCAAAAAAGGCGATTTGAACACAATGGACATTAACTTGGTGGCACTAGGTACACAGATAGATAATCTTAAAGTTCAAATTCAAACTCAGAAAGATAATCTTTTGCAAATTATGGGGCGACCAATAGGAGAAGACATATCCCTAACCGACCGCCTTAGCGTGGATTTGAGAGCCGCTGGAGGCGAAAGCGGAGACCCCTTGCAAAGCTCCATCGCATTAAAAAGAATGGATCAGATGGTTAGGCTTCAAGAAATGCAAATTGATTTAACTAGGGAAAGCATATACCCAAATGTTGTGGCCTTTGCAAGCTATGGAACGCAGGCTTCAAGGGAAAATTTTGATTTTTTAAGCAAACCTAAAGATAAATTTGCGGATAATGGCAAGGTTGGAGTAAGCGTAAGCGTTCCGATTTTTGATGGAATGTCTAATAGAGCAGAACTTGCCGATGCCCGTATTCAAAAAAGGCAGCTTGAAATAGACAGGGAAAAACAAAAGATAGCTTTGCAGGCAGCTTACGAAAGCGCAAAAGCAACCTTGTTCAACGCCCAAAACCTTGTGGAGCGCAACAAAGGAAATGTAAAACTAGCAGAAGAAAATTATCTAATGAAAGAGCTTGAGTACAAAGAGCAGGTAGCACCCATCACAGATTTAATAACCGCAGACAACAATATGCAAACAGCCAATTCCAATTTGATAAGCGCATTATACACAGAAAAAACAGCTGAACTCACTTTGGAACAAGTTTTGGGAATTTTGAGGCAGAAAGCTGGGGAATGATTGCCTGATATAGAAACTACTCCAACTTGGACTATGCCTTTTTTGCCCGAAATCAGACATTTTGCAGATTTT
>CAZIMU010000283.1:0-2135 GCA_964540355.1 uncultured Fibrobacteraceae bacterium
TTTTCTAATCCATATTCATTAGAATAGACATATTCTTTTGGGTTAAGCGGATATGGCGTTTCTATGCTTTTGGCATATTTCGTAAGCATCTTCGAATGGGTTACATTGCTAAAAAGGCTTGCTATCTTTCCAGTGTATTTGCCTGCTTTTTTTGGTCTAAACTCATCGTATCCGCAATCAACAAGATTAGTAATCGCTTTTTCTAAGTCCGTTTTATCGTTTTTGGTTTCAAAAATGCGGAGCGATAATTCATTTACCACCTCACCATTCTCTACAATGTAAGGAAGATATTGCTTCAAGTCACTAGACCATACCGCAACAAACCGCTGCCTGTCTTTAATGGTCCCAGAACTGCGTAAATTTGCCTTATCGCTTTGTTTTGCATAAGTGCTTGTTTTGGGCGAACTATGTTTGCGGGTAGGAACTATTGCTTTCCAAGCAGTTAAAGAATCATTTAATATATCTTGATAGTAAGCAATTAGCTCTTCTTTGTTATCTTTATTAAAATTTTTATACTTATCGTAAACCTCTTTGAGAGTTTTAATGCCAGATAAATTCTCCTTAATAAAATCTTTCCATTTTTGATTCAATTTTTTATCATATAGCATATCGATAATCTTTACATTCCCCTTGCTGCCTTTATTTGTATTGAGATACAAATTACTTGGTTCATTTTTCTTTTCGCCCCATCTATTGCATCTGCCTATTCTCTGCAATGTCGCTTCGGGAGACAAAACATTCTCTACTAAACTCGTGGCAGAGACATCGTGACTCGCCTGCAATATAGGGGCAGTCGATAAACTTTTGGCTCTTTTTCCGCCTTTGCCATATTGGGAATAAATCCAATTCAATCTGTCTTTCTTGCCTCCCTTTGTGAATTTGCTATGATAGCACCGATATTCTTTCTCTTTAGCCTCTTGTATAGTATCTTTAATCGTGTTGCTGAACTGAATGGTTTCTGGCAATTTTTGAATTTTACCATCTTCTATTATGCTAATATTATACTGTTCGCTATGAGCGGGTTCGTATTCTTCTTCCTCGTCTTCTTCCTCGTAAACATCTTGATTCAAAATTCTTTTAATGATTTCGCTATGAACGCTTGGCGTTGCCGATAACATCATTACTTTCCCTTCCCCAAACTTAATTTTTGTGGAAATGCTGTAAATGAATGCCGCATATAAAGCATTTTCTTTTTGTGCAAACTCGTGGTATTCGTCAAATACAACATTTGCTTTCAATAATGCTTCATATCCAAGTTCTGCTCTATTCATATTTGCCACAGGCGCAATATAATTGTCAATGTTGGTAATGGTCAAGTCGGCTGCCTCACCATCATTTAATCCATAGCTTTCTTGTCTTTTGTTCGCTAACACTAATTCAACTTTTAGAGAAACTTCAAAAGTTTTCAAAAGACCTACAATGCTTAAATAAACGCCTCTGGCAATATCGTTTCTCGGAGTTACCCAATAACCTTTCTTTCCCTTTTCTAAAATCCAACCGAGACCAATTATCGTTTTTCCAAAACCAGCAGGAGCGTTGATTTGAGAAACTTTTTTGTCCTTTGCTTTTTGGATAATTTTTTGCTGTTTATCAAACCTGCTGCTATTCCATTTTTCAGGTTTTGGAACGGGTTCTGTTAAAGGTTTTGGCTTAAATCCATCGCAGAATGGAATAACCCTATCTTCGCTATCTGCTGAGTTAATTCTATCCGCCGCTACAACTGCCGAGCGAACTGCAAATAACTTTTCAAGCGTTTCACCTGAATATTTAATTCTGCCCCTTTCTCTTTTATTGTCAATTATATATTCTGGGATTGACTGATTGTAATTTCCAGCATCACCTGTAAACCATTGGTCTGCACCGATTTCTTTTGCAAAAACATCTATTGAATTAACATCTATACCATCAAGAATTTTGTCGGAATTTGGTCTCTCGTTTTTAACCGTGTCACGCCATACACCGTGATGCCAATATATTACATTGAGAATAATCTCGGTTGTTTCTTTATCTTTGTAAAAGAAACCTTTAACTGCCAAATAAGCCCAGCCTACTTCGTTGTGATAAGGTCCGTTGAAATTATCATCTCCAAGCTTTCCATTCATAACATCTAGGATATATCTTTGGTACTGGCTTTC
>CAZIMU010000284.1:0-2125 GCA_964540355.1 uncultured Fibrobacteraceae bacterium
CAAACTTGCACATCATAAAATTGCTCACAACTATATCAAAACCATCTGTTGTTTGTTGCTCGCTCATGTGTTTCAAGTTAAATTCATTGAGTAGCCATGAGAGGTAGGCTGCGCCTTTTTCTCTGGGTATTCTAAAAAAAGCGTCTTCGTCTGCACCGGTTTGCTGCATTGCCAAGTTGCGCCTTAAGGCAGCCGCGTTAGAGAGCTTGGCTCTGTTTTCTGGCGTTAAATGGGATTCATAGCGCCCTTCTGGAAACACTATTGTGAACCAATCCAATCTTGTGGATGCGTAAAAACATTTTGGGCAAACAGAAACCTGATAAACAGAAAAATCTATTGCATTTGGATCTGTAGCATCTGGCTCAAATATGGGGACAATCTCAGAATCGCTCCATTTTTGCCTGTAATAATTTTCGTCCACCATAAAACCAGCTACATTATCGTTGTTGCAAAGCGGGCAAATCATTTTTAATGTGCGGAAATGACCTTTGCCCTCTGCCAGTCTGAAAAAAGTCCTGTTAAGTTCGGGATTTATTTCGTGGAAATCGCGCTCAAATTCCACTATTGTGGAATATACCAAAAATGAATTGATGCTTTTCAATTGCTCATTTATCTCTGGCGTTCCGCCAAAAAATGCGATTTTGCGATTTTCTTTGCTCAACTGGTCGTATATGTTTTTGAAAAACACTACAGCTGAACCATCTATGCGTTTTGCGCTGCGCAAGTCAAAAGCCATATCCAATTTGGTATCTTTAATTTCGTCCATTAAAAATAATTTATATTTAAGCACTTGTGCAGAAGTAAATTCTTGGCCTGCGTCATAACACATATAGTGTCCGCGGGTTTGTTTATGTAGGCTCATAAGTAAAAGAAAATGTAGAAAATTTACGTGAGTGGCAAAGGAATATTAAACCTTCCATTGCTGGCTATGGCGGTATAACCTTCATATATGGGATGCAAGGGTTCGCCTTTTGCGGAAAAGAGCGATTTTTCGCCTTTTAGCGTTGAAAATGCCCCCCCAGCTTCTGCAAAAATAAGCGGATAGGGAGCTATATCCCAAAGCGATACCACAGGGTCTGTCATAATTTCTGCCTTGCCACAGGCAACTAGGTAATAACCAAAGCAATCTCCCCAGCCGCGATACAGTTTTGCATTTTTGCGAATACCAGCAAACCACTCGCCATAGCCCTTGCTCTCAATGGTGTTTATGGTTCCAGAAAGCACAAGGGAATTTTTGAGCTCAAGGGTATCAGAAACTCTCGCGGCGCGACCCTCATCTGCAAAAGCCCCTCCACCTTCGGTAGCCCACACTTTGCTGTTCAGCGCAGGGAGTTGAATTAAGCCTGCAATGGGGGAGCCTTTTCTTAAAATCGCAATTAACGTTCCAAACAATGGAACTCCGTAAATAAATGATTTTGTGCCATCTATGGGATCTAGCACCCATTGGTACTCAGCTTCTGGTTTTTCCCATCCAAATTCTTCGCCTATAAATCCGAATGTTGAGGTTTCTTTTTGCGCAAAATTCCGCACAAGTTCTTCGGCTTTTTTGTCTGCAATGGTTACAGGAGTAGCATCTGCTTTCCACTCAATGTTAAAAGTTGTTTTCCAGTGTTTGAGAATTTCATTTTGTGCAATGTTGCCAGCTTGCAGAACCAGGGATAAAAGGTCTTTTTGCATTATATTATATCTTTTCCTTTAAGCCGCATATTCAGCATTAAACCAACCAAAATCATGCAGGTTAAAACAAATGAGCCTCCATAAGACAAAAATGGCAAAGGAAGCCCAGTAACCGGCATAAGACCTACAGTCATAGCCACATTTACAAAAGTGTGGAAAAATAAAATTGTGCAAGCACCCGCAACCACCAAATTCACAAATCTGTTTTCGTGCAGCCTGCATATCATAATGCCTCGCCAAAGCAAAATAAAGAACAGAAACAAAACCACAAAGGTACCTGCAAATCCAAATTGCTCGCCCAAAACGCTAAATATAAAATCAGTGTGTTCTTCTGGCAAAAAGGAAAGATTTACTTGCGAACCTTCCCCAAAACCCTTGCCGAACATACCGCCGCTGCCTATTGCCACTTGCGACTGTATAACCTGATAACCTTCACCTTTAGGGTCTC
>CAZIMU010000285.1:0-2107 GCA_964540355.1 uncultured Fibrobacteraceae bacterium
GCTATAATATAGTAAATTTTTGTATTGTATAAGGGATATTAATGTAGTTTCTTTTTGTCTGAACCCCGATTGCATAATTCTCCGTTTGGGCAGAGTGGCAAGCTATGTGTGCAAGCATTTGTGAACGGCTTTACATTTTTTTTGAATTTTTCTATATTTTACCCCATGTTATCCCTCTCCCAAATATGGTTTGTGGTTCCAGCCTCGGCCATAATCGCCCTTATTTGTGCCTTGGTTTTTTATAAAAACCTAATGAAAAAGCCAGAAGGCAATCAAACAATGAAAGATATTGCCCAATATGTGCGTGAAGGTGCTATGGCTTATCTAAAACGCCAATATAAAACCGTTTCGCTTGTATTCGTGGTTTTGTTCATCATCTTAGTGGTGCTTGCGGCGCTCGGCATCCAAAACCCCTTTGTTCCAGTGGCATTCCTAACCGGAGGCTTTTTCTCCGGCTTGTGCGGGTTCTTGGGTATGAAAACCGCGACAAGTGCAAGCAGCAGAACCGCAAATGGAGCCACGCATAGCTTGAACAGCGCGCTGAAAATAGCTTTCCGTGGTGGCGCGGTTATGGGTCTAGTTGTGGTAGGTTTTGGACTGCTCGATATCTCTATTTGGTTCTTGTTGCTGAACTACGTTTTTGACCATAATATATTTGGTTTTGGCGTAGGCTTTACCGAAACACAAAAAATGGTTGAAATAACCGCAGTTATGATAACATTTGGAATGGGAGCAAGCGTTCAGGCTTTGTTTGCTCGCGTTGGAGGCGGTATATACACAAAAGCCGCAGATGTTGGCGCAGATTTGGTTGGCAAGGTGGAAGCTGGTATTCCAGAAGACGACCCTCGCAATCCGGCAACCATAGCGGATAATGTTGGAGACAATGTTGGAGATGTTGCGGGAATGGGCGCAGATTTATATGAGAGCTATTGCGGTTCTATTCTAGCTACTGCGGCTTTGGGTGCGGTTTTGCCTCAGTTTGGAAAAGATGCTATACTTGCCCCTATGGTTGTTGCCGCGCTTGGAATTTTATTTTCTTTAGTTGGCATAATGCTTGTTCGCACAAAAGAAGAGGTGAGTTCTAAAAATTTGCTGCGCTCACTTTTGATTGGAACGCTTGGCAGTTCTGTTTTGATTTTGATAGCAGTTGCCATTATGGCAGGTTGCGGATTGATAAGCTGGGGCATTTTTGGCTCTGTGGTTTCAGGTTTGGTAGTTGGAGTTATAATAGGGCAATTCACGGAATATTACACATCAGATATATACAAACCAACACAGAGCATTGCAAATCAAGCAAAACTTGGTCATGCAACTACAATAATAGAAGGCATAGCGGTTGGAATGAAAAGCACTGGATTTCCCGTTGTTTGCATAGCATTTGGAATTCTTTTGGCATTTGGATTTGCAGGTGGTTTTAGCGATAATGTTAATGCTCTGTCTTTGGGACTTTACGGTGTTAGCTTTGCTGCAGTTGGAATGTTATCCACTCTTGGCGTAACTCTTGCAACCGATGCCTTTGGACCCATAGCAGATAACGCTGGCGGAAACGCAGAAATGAGCGGGCTGCCTCCAGAGGTTCGCAAACGTACAGACGAGCTTGATATGCTAGGCAACACCACCGCCGCCACAGGCAAGGGCTTTGCCATAGGTTCTGCCGCCTTAACCGCCATTGCGCTTTTGGCAGCATATATAGAAGAGGTTAAACTTTGGCTTGGAAAAATTGCCGCGAGTTCAAACGGAACATTCAAAGCGGGCACAGTTTTATTTACAAGTTCCAGCGAAAATCTCGCAAACTCCTTTGCCTCAGACTCTGCTATTAGAATAATAGATAATGGAAACAGGGCAATAAACTCAGACGGGACATTGGTTGGCTTGGTTGCGCACAATGCGAATATATCTGATTTTCTTGTTGCATACAATTTAACTCTTATGAACCCAACTTTGCTCTGCGGATTATTTATAGGCGCAATGATGGCTTTCCTTTTCTGTTCCATGAGCATTCAAGCGGTGGGCAGAGCAGCAGGCGCAATGGTTGAGGAAGTTCGCCGCCAATTCCGCGAAATAAAAGGCATTATGGATGGAACAGGCAAACCCGATTATGCGCGTT
>CAZIMU010000286.1:0-2102 GCA_964540355.1 uncultured Fibrobacteraceae bacterium
TCATCGTGCCCGCCGCCAAGCCCCGCGCCGCGCTGCCTGCCAACCGCATCAATTTCGTCTATGAACAAAATACAGGGTGCATTCTTTTTTCCCGTTTCAAACAAATCCCTAACACGGCTTGCTCCAACACCCACAAACATCTCAACAAAATCCGAGCCGCTCATGCTGTAAAAATTAACACTTGCCTCTCCTGCCACAGCTCTTGCCAAAAGAGTTTTTCCTGTTCCTGGAGGACCAACCAGCAACACTCCTTTTGGAATTCGTCCGCCAAGTTTATCAAATTTTTTAGGGTCTTTCAAAAAAGAAACCAATTCTTCTAAATCTGCCTTTGCCTCATCGCAACCAGCAACATCTTTAAATGTGGTTTTGTTTTTATCGTTGTTTATCAAAATAGCTTTGCTTCTGCCAAAAGAAAACAAACCTCTCCCACCCATACCGCCAGTTTGCTTTGCCATCATAAACCAGAACAGACCCATTATCATCAGCACGGGCAAAAACGCAATTATATGGTTCACCCAAGTATTTTCATCGTGCAAAACGCGCACATTTTTTCCAAGCGATTCCCACTGCGCAATAATTGAATCTGGAATGTAGAGCATATAAGAGCGAAATGGTTCCTCATTTGCTTGCACCACTTCTGTAGCAAAAAGACTGGGTTTCACCACGCGAGGTTTTTCATTTGCACCTAGCTTGCGTTTGCCAAGTATTTCTATTCCGTCTGGAGTGGTGCGGAGATTAATGGAATCTATTTTGATGGTTGGATTTGCAACCCATTCCATAAGCTGTGTGCGTGAAATTTCTTTCACGGGATTTTCGGAATACAATTTGAGCAATATAAAAGCGAGCAAGCACATTGTTGCTATGAGTAAAAAATTCTTTGGCCGCATAGGTGGCATTGGCGGCTGTTTTGGAAGTTTTGGTGGCTCTTGCTTTGGCATAGGGGGAAAATAGAAATTTTCTACATTGTTCAGAGCAATGAAAATCCTAAAATCCTTTATGCGAGAGTTTGCAGTTCCTATTGCCACAGCACTTGTGGTGATATTTTTTGCCATACAAGCATACAGAATTCCAAGCGGTTCAATGGAAAACACCCTTTATGAGGGAGATTTTCTTTTAGGATTGAAATTTGTTTATGGCATTCCAATTCCATTTTCGTACAGCAAAATACCCATTTCCGAGCCAGATGTAGGTGAAATTGTGATTTTTCGTTACCCAGGCGAACCTGAATACCCAGATTACGATAACAAACGCTATACTCACCTTGCAAATGCTTTGATGCTAGGCAACTTTTTTTGGGATAATGAAGCACCAGAGGGAAGCCCAAAACTCATTCACTATGCGGACGGCCCAAAAGATTATATAAAAAGATGTGTGGCAAAAAGCGGGCAGCGTGTTGCGGTTAAAGGTGGCAAGCTATTTTTGGATGGTACAGAGCAATTCTTGCTAGGTCTTGGAAAATATACGGAAAGGCACAGAGAAAACACACCAAGAGATTATTTAAAAGAAATAAAGGTTCCAAGCCAAGGAGAAACCATAGTCTTTGATAAACTTTCTACTCGCGACCTTTGGTGGATTCGCTCGCTTATGATTCAAGAAATGCCAGATAGCCTTGTTGAATTCAATATAATCCTAACTAAAAACGGGCAAAAACTGCAAGACTATACCTTTGAAAATTTCCGAGTACCAATAGAAAATCACAAATATTTGTTGCTCAATACGCTTTTTAGCCAGAATAAAATAGTTCCGCAAAATTTGAGAATGGGAGATACCATAAGTGGTGCTATGGATTTGAGTTTTTTCAGCAAATCTGCCCGCACGGGATTTTTAGCCCGCCAGTATCCGAATATGCTGCAAAAAAGCCTCTTTGGAAGCCGTCTTGTTGGTTACGATACTTTTGACGGCTCGCAATTAGAAGACTTGGAAGTTAATGTAGCACTTGAAGATGGTTTGGAATTGAAGTGGCAAATAACAGTGAACGGAAAACCAGTTGAGCAATACACTGTAAAAGACCAAGTTTATTTTATGATGGGCGATAACCGCGATAATTCCGCAGACGGCCGCTATTGGGGTTTTGTTAGCGCAAGGAATATAAAAGCCAAAGC
>CAZIMU010000287.1:0-2071 GCA_964540355.1 uncultured Fibrobacteraceae bacterium
CATGGTAGAGAACCTGCGTGATTTCCTCAACGGTTACAACTTCGGGTTTTATCTCTATTTCAAACGGCGACTTTGTATATTCCCACGCAAGATTTTTTACCCATGCGTTTAGTGTTGCGCTGAAAAGCATTGTCTGTCTGCGGTCGGTGGACGGCACTACTGTGATGAGTTTCCGCAAGTCGGGATAAAAACCCATGTCGAACATACGGTCGGCTTCATCAAGAACAAGGAATGAGATTTCCATCAAATTCATCGTGCCTGATTTGTTAAGGTCGAGCACCCTGCCCGGAGTCCCTGCCATAATTTGCACATTATCTTTTAACATTTTTTCCTGCTGTGCGTAACCGACGCCGCCGTAAAAACATCCTGTCTTGAACGGCAGATACTTGCAAAGTTTTTTGGCTTCTTCGTCAATCTGCACCGCAAGCTCCCTTGTCGGAGCCATGATGAGCGCCTTACGTTTGAATAACGCTTCCTCTGTGAGCATCCTTTGAAAAATAACGATTAAAAAAGCGGCGGTTTTGCCTGTTCCCGTCTGGGATTGGACGTATAAATCCTGTTTTGGCTGACCGTCTGCGCCAAAAGCATGGGACAATACCTGCTCCTGTACGGGCATGCAATTTACATAGCCGGCTTCATCAATGCCTTTTTGAAGATCGGGGTGCAGGTTAAAGTCTTTAAATAACATATAATGTGTTCATTTTACAGACTTTTTAAGGAATAGGGAATAGGGGGGATTTCTTTGTTTAGGTGTTGGGTGTTTGTTTATTTGGCAAATTTTAAGCCGTTGCGTGGCTTATTTGTTTAGAATTCACAGAATTACCATCGGCATAAGCAGGGGAAGATTTAGTTTTCGGCTTTGAAAGGCACATTTCATCGTATTCTTGCATTCTGGCTTCTGTTATTACGCCGATTTTATACATCTCTTTTGCTTCCTTATGCATTGCTTTAAGAATTTCGCTTTCTTATTTCATTTTTCTTACTCCTATAAAATTTCTATAAACATCTAATAACATGAAATTAAGAGAAAGACAAGCAATCATACAGTAGAGGTTTTTTGTTACCTTGACACTCTCTCATAAAAAACGTAAAATAATCCAATGAGTCGAAATACTGCCATTAAGGCGTTTGGAATTTGTTCAGCTACACGCTTTAGGCTGTGTGCAATATATTACCCCCCCCCGATCTATATTTAATAAAAAACAACCAAAGCTCGCTTTTTTCACTAAAATTTTATATTCCTCGCTATTTCACATTAAAAATCATATATGCGATAAGGGGGCATTTATGAATAGGAAAATGGTTTTATGGCTTGTATTGGTATTAGGTGCGGTTTTCATGGCGTGTTCACACAATGATTTTGGAATAAAACCTTTGGGAAAGGGAAAAGCGCAGATTGTCGCATACAGCGGAACAAAAAAAACGGTTCGTATTCCGTCGAAAATAAATGGGATGAGTATTATCGGAATAGAAATTAACGTATTTAATAATCGTTTTTATGAGAAACAATTAACAAGCGTTACTATTCCAAATAGTGTTACTTTCATTGGAGATAGCTCGTTTTACGGTAATCAACTAACAAGTGTTACTATTCCTAACAGTGTTACTTTCATTGGAGAAAAAGCATTTGCAAATAATCAACTAAATAGCGTTACCATTCCAAATAGTGTTACTTTTATAGATAGGTTTGCATTTTTCGACAATCAACTAACCAACGTTATTATTCCTAATAGCGTTACTTCTATCGGTCGTGGTGCATTTGCAAATAATCAAATTACAAAAATTATTATTGGTTCTAATGTCTATTTAGGGAATAAACTAGAAATACTATACTTTTACTTTAGTGAGCAGTTTGAATATTTAGATAATAAAGAAGTTTTTGAAAACGGATTTGATGAATTTTATGAGGCGAATGGAAAGAAAGCCGGTACTTATGTTTTTGATAACGTATACGGCAAATGGAGTGAGGTAAAGGAAAAAAATATATAGTAAAGGAGTAATTGTGAACAGAAAAATTGTACAAGCATAGTAATTAGCTGACAGTCAGCCCCCGAATGAAACCGAAAATTAA
>CAZIMU010000288.1:0-2052 GCA_964540355.1 uncultured Fibrobacteraceae bacterium
TTGGCAGG
Organism: uncultured Fibrobacteraceae bacterium; assembly: GCA_964540355.1. GTDB lineage: Bacteria > Fibrobacterota > Fibrobacteria > Fibrobacterales > Fibrobacteraceae > Fibrimonas. Next base: position 9 of record CAZIMU010000288.1, read on the forward strand.
CTTTCCACAGAACCACATCTATATAGCCTTTGTTTAATCCCGTGGCTTTTTCTATTTGCGCAAACATTTTATCGCACAGAATTTTCACATCTTCGTTCAAGGGAAAACCCTCTTTCAAATTTGATTTGTTAAGAGCAATGGCAAGCCGTTGAATCCACACATCGTATTTAACTTTATTGATGCCTAAATTTCGCGCAAGATGGTTTTTCGTTATCTCTCCGATATGCGGCAATTTGCCCAAGTAATCCAATTTTTCGTCTTCTGTTTTTAATTTGTAAAATCCGTCTCTGAAATTTTCTCTGTTATTCCAAATTTTGATTATGGCTCTTATCTTATTCACATTCCCAAAAATTTTGAGCAAATTCTTTTCGGAAATTTGCCCGCCGCTATGTATATAATTCATTATTTCGCCAAATTTTTTCTTTGCGATTTTTTGTCTAAAACCTCCCGCCAAAATGACATATATGCACTCTTCGGCAAATACTCCCGCATTTAAAACGGGAGGTTTTATTAATCTCTTTTTTATCGTCTCAAAACTATCTTTATCTTCGCCTATACCACTTTCTATAAGATGCTTTTCAATTTGAAAAAAAAGAGAAGCATCTATTTTAGTTATATTTTTCACTTCAACACAATCTTAACTATTTGCTTTTGCGAACCCGATTTTGCCACCGCGTAATAAACGCCCACTTTCTGCTTTTCCAAGCTAATGGTGGTGGTTCCGCTCTGCACCTTTTGGCTCAAAACTTGTTTGCCATTTATATCAAACAGAGATACTGTTGCATTTTTGTCAGAACCTATACGCAAGTTGCGAGCAAAATTAACTACGCTCAAACCAAAAACTGGCGCTCTGTTGTGAGATATAATTGGGTCTGTGCCTTCGGAAGAGCTAGAGGGGCTTGTGCCGCTGCTAGAAGAGCTTTGGGTTGTGCCTACACTAGAAGAGCTTGTGGTAGCGGTAGTTTCGCTAGAAGAGCTTACGGTAGTGGCAGCTTCGCTAGAAGAACTTATGGTAGCGGCAGTGCTGGAAGAACTTGGAGTAGCGGCGGCAATGCTAGAGGAGCTTGTAGCATTTGGATCTCTACCTTGACCACTCCATGTACCGCTATTTTTGCAAATTTTGCCATCGCCAACATCATCATCAGCAACGTTTATATATATATACCCGAAAGATTCACACTTCGTAAGAGTAGAATCGTGCTTTATTTGTTGGCAACCTGTTGACCATTGACACCATATAGCAATACCACCGTTGAAACCAGGGTCAAATCCATCGTTTGCCCATGTGCCATTGCATTTCTTACCATCACCTGTATTAGCACTAGTAACGCTAATGTATAAATACCCATCCTTCTTGCAGTTATCATAATTTGTCTGGCAATTTTCGGCGTCAGTTTTTCCCTTATTTATCTCGTAACAACCACCAGGCCATTGGCAAAAATAAGTATTTCCCAAGGCTGCTGCGCAAGAAGCGTATTCTCCCCAAGCCTGTGAAACCAAAGCAATTAGCGCAAAAAACGGCAATGTTGAAATTTTCTTCATAGTAACCTCCCAGGTAACCTATATTAAATATACAAAAAAAATCGCACACTTACTATATTTTACCCTAAATGCTCCTTAAAAAAACATTCAAAATAGGCGGCTTGCAGGTGCTGACAGAGCGCAAAAGGGTGCGTAGCGTTAGGCTTTATGTTTCGCAAAAGGACTTGCAGGCACATTTAACCATTCCCTATTACGCCAGCGAAAAATTTGCGATTGACTTTTTGAGCAAAAATTACGAGTGGCTAAAAAGAACAATGGAAAAAATAAAAACAAATCCGCCACCCGCTTTGAGAAAAGAACAGGAAATTTCAAAAGAAGAAATGGAAAAACTCAAAAAAATCATCTCAAATCTGCTCCCCCAATGGGAGTTCAGGCTTGGAGTCAAGGCAAAAGACTGGAAATTGCGCAAAATGAAAACCCAATGGGGAAACTGCAAAATGAAAACCAGAGAGATAACTTTCAGCACAGGCTTGATAAAAAAACCTCTCCGGTGCATAGAATA
>CAZIMU010000289.1:0-2038 GCA_964540355.1 uncultured Fibrobacteraceae bacterium
AACGAGGCAAGCGTGTTTTTTATGACGACATCCATTTTTTATACTCCTATGGTTAGTGGATGAAAAAGTTTTTCCTATATAAATATAGATTATTTTTTTCAAGAAAAAACAATCTACATTGATTTTTTTTAATCATCAGAGCCTCCTGGCGAAGACGGAGACGATCCGCCTCTCCATTTTGACCTTAAAGTTGCCAATTCTTCCTTTAATTTGGTATTTCTGGCCTTTGCTTCCGATGCTATCTCTTTGTAAGTTTTAAGCTGCTCTTGCGGTGTAAGGTCTTGAGACTTCTCAATTTGTGTTAAACGAGCCTTTGTTTTGTTGTAAGCATCGTCTCTGAACAAGGTGCTTGGGTCAAATTCCTTTATTGTGGTTGCCAAAAGCTCGTTTTCCGCATCAATTTTCTTCACCAAGGTGAACAAGCTGTCTGTCCATTTGTTCTTTATGCCATAGTGGGCAGATGCTTTTATTCCGCTGGCGCAACGGGGCAAAGCTCCTTGCTTGGCTGCCTGACTCTTATTCTTCAACTCTTCGCGGTAAGCTTCCAAATCTTCGTGGACCGCAAAAATAGCGTCCTCTTTTGCCATACCTTGGTCGGCTATGAATTCCTTCATCATGGCAACGCTATCTGGCAGTGGAGCCTCGGCAAAGGCATTTCCTACCTCGTCAAAATTCTGGCAGTCACGGTAATACATTTCAATATAGCCATCTTGGGCAGCCACCACATCAGGATTGTAATAACCTTGTTCACGCGCAAGATCTATGTTTGCCTGGAACAAAGGCCTCGCCTGTTCGTAATAAGAGGGCAACTGCTGAACCACTTGTATTCTTTCCACAAAAAGCTTTTCTTTATCAACTTTGCCTTTTTTGTCTCTAACATCAAGTTCTTGTCCACGCACTTTTGCTGCCACCACCACAAATAGCTCCGCTATGCGATTTTTGGCACGGAATGTCCATTTTTCAGAGGCATATTCAGCAGACTTTGCATAGTGCTTTGTTGCGCCTTGCAAAATTCCCATAAGCTTTTTAATCATATCTAACTTTGCTTTATCGTTGCCTTTTATAGTCAATGGGTTCATAGATGCCTTTTCAAATTCGCCAAGCATAAAGGCTGCTTCTGCCGCAAATGCAGGGTCTGGATTTTTAAGCTGAAGACCAAACTTGTCGTAAGTGGCAATGGTGTTCTTAAAGGCATTCATGGCCTTTGCCGAGTCTTTGGCTTCAAGATATGCTCTACCAGTTTTGGTATAGGCATTAATCAGCTTTTCTTTATCTGACTGATAATTCTTGATAAAGTTCTCGTATTCTATAATAGCGTTTTTCCAATCTTTGGCGTTTTCGTAAGCCACAGGAATACTATATGCAGCATCCAGCGCATAAGAGCTTTTTGGATATTCACGCACCAAATCTCTATTGCAACGAATTGCCTCTTTGGTTTCCCTAGCATCGTCCCAGGCAAGGCAAGCGTTGTAAAGCAAGGCTGGCGTTTTTTCGTGCTTGGGGAATTTTCTGAATGCAATTTCGTAGGTTTGGGCAGCAAGTTTTTTGTTAGCCCTTATAGCGACAGAATCCTTGGCAGGAATGGAATCGTAAGTTCCACCAGCCGCAAAAATTGCATTTACAGCCATAGAATCTTGCGGGTAGTTTTCTGTTATGAAAAGATAGGCTTTTGCGGCATCGGTATATCTGCCATCTTTTTTATAGGCAACAGCGGCACGGACAATACCTTTGATAGCCAAAGGCGACTTGCCATATTCTTTTGGAAGTCTCATCCAAGCTTCGGCTGCTATGGAATTTTGCCCTGCGTTTTCGAAAGCAACGCCTGCCTCAAACAAAGCCTTGTCGCTGAAATCTGCTCTGGGGAATCTCTTGACCAGCGCTATATAAAGATCTCCACCAGCCTTATGGTCGCCTTTCTTAACAGCCTTTTCTGCACGCTGGTAAAGCACAGCAGCAATGGATGTTTCAACTTCCTTAGCAGCGGTTGCAGCATTGGTATCTCTAACCCCTATACCATTTTTCTCTGTATATTGCTTGT
>CAZIMU010000290.1:0-2019 GCA_964540355.1 uncultured Fibrobacteraceae bacterium
TCTATTATCAAAACTGGGCTTGTTTTGTAATGGAAAAAATAGCGGTCGTAAAGGGATGTTAGCCTGTGCAGATAGTCTTTGCTTATGCCTTTATCCATATCGCCACTGGCTATTTTCAGTTGCTCTGTTTGTTTTAGCCTGCTTTGGATTCTGCGGTATAGGGTATCTTCACCAGCCCTTAAATAAACAACAAAATCTGGTTTCATGAATTTTTTTGAGGATTCCAGAAGAATATCCCTAATATTTTGGTAAAGTTTCCATTCCTGCTCATCTTCTATGGTTAGCTCTGCGAAAATATCGTTTTTCTCAAAAATGAAATCTGACGCAAAAATCCTGTGTTCTGCAAACATATCTGGCTGTTTAAGGACTTTTTGCAAGGCTTCGCATTGTTTATAGCGCGAGAGCATAAAGGATATTTGTGTTTGGAACGCATATTTCTTTTTATCTTCGTAAAACTGGGTTAAAAATGGGCCAGCATCCATTTCTTCCCTGAATGAGTGCAAAACGTGCCTGCCATACTCCTTTTCAAGAGCGTCTAAAAGAAAAGATTTCCCAACTCCAATGGGACCTTCTATTGCAAAAAACACAAAATTCATACTCTGGTGAGTAATGTAGAAATTTCTATATTTCACCCTATGAAAAGGAAATTTTCTAATTCAAAAGGTAAATCAAAGAATACTGCCAAAGAGCACAGTGGCTGGTGGGGTGATGGCCCAGTTTTTGTGTTTTTATACGATAAACGCAAAAAAGAAGCCATAACCAATGGCAAGGCAAAGGAAATCCTGCAATTTGTGAACGATTCCGAGCAGGTTCTGCACGAATCAGAGGCACTCCGCATAATAAGGATAAACAACGAATATTCTCACCCTGTCCTTTTTGTTGACACAGGGAAAGAAACTGGCCTAAATTTGCTCGACCACCTGCGCATGGCGGGTTATCGCCTTGCTAAATGGGCAGAAAACAATTCTGTTAAAACCTTGATGATCCCACCGCTTAAAGACGATTCCCCCAAAAAAAGAAACGCAATTTTACAAGGTCTTTGCCATGCGAGCTACGCTTTTGACAAGTATAAGAGCAAAAAACACGAAAAAGCAGATATTGAATACCTATTTGCAGACGATATGGAAATAGATGGAAATTCGCTCCAAGCCCTGTTTTCTGGAATAGATCTCGCAAAAAACCTGATAAATGAGCCTGGGTGCAACCTAACGCCGGGGGTAGTGGCAAATATTGCAAAAGGCGTAGCTCAAAAATATGGATTAGGCATAAAAATTCGTGGGGAAAGCGAATTGAAAAGAGATAATTACAACGGGATTTTAACCGTTGGGCGCGGTAGCAAAAACCAGCCAGCGATGGTCACCATAAGCTATGCGGCAAAACACAAAAAAAATATTCGCATGGCTCTTGTTGGCAAAGGCATAACTTTTGATACCGGTGGCATAAGCCTTAAAACTCAAGATAAAATGTACGAAATGAAAAGCGATATGTCTGGTGCGGCAATAGTACTCGCTGCCATACAAGTTATAGCAGAGCTCAAGCTCCCAATAGCAGTGGATGCCATTCTGTGCCTCGCAGAAAACCGCCCAGGAGAAAATGCGGTTTTGCCAGGAGATATTTTCAAAGCAAAAAATGGAAAATCCATTATGGTAGAAAACACCGATGCCGAAGGCAGGCTTGTTTTGATAGACGGGCTGGCAGAAGCGGCAGAGCTTGGCGCAACGCACATAATAGATATAGCAACCTTAACAGGAGCAATGCAGCGTGCACTTGGAAATTCCATCGGTGGATTTTTTAGCAACAGCGAAGGGCTTGCTATAACGATAACAGAATCTGGCGATGAGTGTGGAGAAAAATGGTGGAGGATGCCACTAGACGAGGAGTACGCAGAAGGTTTGAAAGACAAAATTGCCGATATTCGCAATATAACCGATGGCGGGCCTGGTGCAATAACTGCCGCTTTGTTCTTGAAAGAATTTGTGAAAAAAGATTTGCAATGGGCGCATTTGGATATTGCAGGGG
>CAZIMU010000291.1:0-1986 GCA_964540355.1 uncultured Fibrobacteraceae bacterium
TCATTGGCATTTCCACATCGCTCCAAAACAAATTTTCGTTTGAATAAACAAAACGAAGCTCCAAAATCGCAAAAGGAGGCGGCAAAGGGGCAATACCTAGCCCCATTCTGAGGGTTCCATAAAAAGGCGAAAGCTCTGCGCCAGTCATAAACCTCAAATAATTTGTTTTATTTGACTTCCAACCCCCATAACCATCTGCCCCCAAAGCCTCAATCCAGTTGAATTCAACGTCAGTATTAGCCTGTGGAACAAAAGCTCCATTAAACCCAGCAGGGGCGGCTGCACCAAATACACCACACTCAATATTTGGGCCAAGCACGGGCGGAGATGCCACATTATAGGCAAAACTGACACAAAATAAAGCTAAAATCAAAAAAAATTGTCGCACGGATTTAAAAAATACTATTTTTTAAATATGAAAAAAACTTTTTTAGCCATATTAGTAGCAAGCGCGCTAATTTCGTGCGCCAGCAAACAACAATCGCCCATTCTAATAGAAAGGGGCATTCCAGCAGACGAGCGCAACTACGATGTTGTGCAAGAGGGCTTTGGCATAGACCCAAAGCTGAAAAAAGTCTTTTTGGCTGGGTATATCGCAGAAGGCATGAACAAAAACCTGGTGAACCTGCTATGGGGACCTCCAGATAAAGAACTGAACGATGGGCTAACCTGGGAATATATAGACTATAAAACAGGTGAGGTTATCACTCGCCTGAAGTGGGAAGAGGTGGATCCTATGAAATTTAAGGGTGCAGACTGGACAAATGCCTCAAAATTGATAGGAATTGAAGGTGACCCCTATGGTGGCTCGCCCGCACCTGTGTTTGAAGACGAAGGTACCTACTAAAACTTAAAGTAAAAGTTCAAGTAAAGCCTAAATTTGTAAAAAAAATAAATTTTTTCTGCAAATTCCTTGTTTCTGGCACGATTATCGCATGTATATCTTGCAGAAACACACAGAAGAGCTTTTGATTGAGGCTCTTCTAAACAAAGGAGTTTGTTATGCAAATCAATCACAACATTAATGCGATGATAACGCAGCACGCGTTGCACAACAACAACAGTGCTATGTCAAAGAGTTTGGAAAAACTCTCCACCGGCTTAAAAATAAACCGAGCGCAAGACGATGCCGCAGGCCTCGCCATGAGCGAACAAATGCGAACCCAGATTCGCGGTTTAGGAAAAGCTAAACAAAATTCACTAGACGGCATTGCGGCCTTGCAAATTGCAGAAGGAGGCCTGGCGGAAATAACCAATATAATGCAGCGACAGCGCGAATTGGCTATTCAATCTGCTAACGATACCCTCACTTCCACAGAGCGCAAATACTTGGACTTGGAATTCCAAGAGCTAACAAAAGAAGTTGCCCGCATTGCCAAAACAACAGATTATAACGGCAAAAATATGCTGAATTGGTCTTCTGACCCAAATCTCAGCTTTGGCGCAATTGGAGATAAATTTGAATTGCAGAGAGAAGTAAACCGTGAGATAAGCAAAGTAAGTAGCTTGGCTGATGGATTCACTGCTGCTTCGTTAGTCACCTATAATCATGCTCTCACTCCTGCTGGTGCTTCTTCGCTTTGGGATAATACTATCAGCGGAAAGAATTTAGTTATGGAGGCTATAGGGTGGCTTATCACTATTGCGAATGCTGACCCAGGTACCACTAACACAATTAGACAAGCACCTGATACTCCTTTAACTACTCCTCCTACTTGGACTCCTCCCTATCCTCCTGCTCCTGGTCCAGGTCCGAAAAATGACCCAGTCGGATATACTTCTGGTAGTTTGATGGGGCAGTTGCAAGATGCAATTGATAAACTCAAAGCAAATCTTGATGATATTCATTTCCCCGCCGAAAAAGACCGAGCACTTGCCGAAGCTCTTCACGAACGCTTGAGTATAATAGTCAATAACAATGCTAACCCCAGAACAGATAGCTTGTTGTTCCTATATAGCAATATGTTGGAAAACGACATGACAGTA
>CAZIMU010000292.1:0-1964 GCA_964540355.1 uncultured Fibrobacteraceae bacterium
TTTATATCTTTTAAATAATAAAACTCCACCTCTGCATAAGCGGAATAAACTTTTGCGGTATCTCCGTGAAATTCCCTTAAATCTTTTATCACAAAATAAGGTGTATCTAAAACATTTTGCTTGCTAGAGCCTTTGATTATTTGAGCCACCATGCTTTCCAAATCTTGCTGCAAGGTTTTTTCCAACCTCTCATGAATCCTAAAAGCTGGGTCTGCGCAAGAGGTTAAAACAATCGCAAAACTAAGAACCTTTGCCCAAACCCTATACCCCAAACCCTATACCTCAAATATTAGAACGAATAAGTTGCAGCAACTCTGCTTATTAAACGGCCTTCACCTTGAAACGGATTGCGGAACATAACATCTTCGGCTACGGTGAAATCTATTTTCAGCTTCTCCTCTATGTTGATTCCAAAACCAAAACCTACATTATCTTCTATTGTGCCATCGTTGGATGGATTGGTCATAAAATAATTTCCCTTAGATGGGCAAGGATTGTTTGTTGGGCATAAAATGCTAGTACCTATTGCATCACCGCTATAGTCTGCATAAGCAATTGTTTTTTTACCGCCAACTCGGATAACAAACCAATCCCACCAAATATTTCTTTCAATGCCAAAGCTAATTGTGCCGCCAATTTGCGACAGACTTGTTGTAGAATCACCCCAAGCGTCATTTCTTGTATCATATATGGTTTCACCGCTACCATCTTTTTTCCAAGTTTCACCAGCACGTTGTTTATTGTAAAAACCTTTTAAGCCAAGCCAAAAAAAGCCTCTGTCAAAAGCTGCGTCAACACCCATGCCTGCGCCAACATCTAGTTCATCACGGCCTAGTGTATTCATATTGCGGAAAGAGACTACGGGAATTAAATGACCGTTTATAGCACTAATTCTTGAAAACATACGTGCATCAAAAAAGAAAGAGAGCAATTTGGAATCGAAGAGTTTATGCTTACCAGGACCGTATTGAATACGGGCAGAACCAACAGAAGCCTCTACTGCATAATCGCTTGAAATTTCAATATTTGTGCCTGCATCTAACTGTAAAGCAGATACAAAAGCATCGCTAGACATTTTGTCATCTCCTCTTAAACCATCTTGGTGAGCTATGTATATATGAAGACCAAATGCTTTATTGTCTAAATTTGCACCCAAAAAGCCATCGAAATTTGTTACAGGAACAGGAGACTTTCTTAAAGTGTCTTCTGTTATTATATCTCTCACCTTGTAGTAATCTGGTATATATTTTAACAGCCTTCCTTCTTGGCGACCTAACACGCCAGCGATGGAGAGTGAATTATCTGCGCTGATTTTCAGTGAAAATATGCCACCGAACCAAGCATCAAGTGGGTCTTGATTTTCACCTGGCATAACGCTTGTGGAATAGTAGTTTCCTAGCTCACCTATTAAAAAATTGGGATAGAGATTGATGTTGGCAGGATTATCGAAAATTGAAACGTCGTCCATAATAAAAGTGGAACTCTTTCCCAAAGACTCTACACGAGCATTGGTTGCAAAGGCAGACACGCTACCTATTACGGCTGCTGCGGCAATGGCAAAACGCAAAGTTTTCATTGAACATCTCCATTAAATGTATTTAAGCCCTTAATTTAGAAAAAAAAATTGCGTATTATTCATTTATGTCTTCTAAACGCACAGAACCCACTTTGCTAACTCCCTTTTCTTCTTGAGTAACTCCGTAAAGCCTATCAGCTGCTGCCATTGTTCTTTTGTTGTGGGTAATAATGACAAATTGGGTTTGGGAACTAAAACGGCGTAGTAGAGCCATAAAGCGCCCTATATTGGCATCGTCCAAGGGTCCGTCAATTTCGTCTAAGATGCAGTACGGGGAGGGTTTTACCATGTAAAGGGCAAAAAGCAGGGCAGTGGCGGTTAAAGCGCGTTCCCCTCCAGACAAAGCTCTAACGCCCCTCATTTTTTTGCCTGTTGGGCGGGCATTTAT
>CAZIMU010000293.1:0-1955 GCA_964540355.1 uncultured Fibrobacteraceae bacterium
TTTTGTTCGTCAAAGGGGCGATTGAAGCTGCAATTGTCTAAATAAATTCTCATTTAAAACCTGTCAGAGCGAGCGAATTCATAATCTGGCCACCAAGTTTCTCGTTCAATTCGTTTATCTTTTGAAATATCTATACATCCAATATCAAATTTTTTCTCTGGTGGTATAAGCCTGCCAGATTCAACTTCATTGGCAAGCCATTGCATTACCACTTCTTTATTGCGGGTATCAGTTTTAGCAATTCCTATTTTTGTTGTCGCAAGCATAATAAAGCCTCCAATAGAAAATATAGAAAAACCCTTTGGCGTAAGCCAAACCCGCTTTAAGCCACAAGAGTAGGGCTAAGTCCGTCTTTGAGCATAGCGAACCTCAGGGTGAAGCATCACAGTTTTTCCCGAAATCAGCATCAAAATCGAGAAAACTGAGCGTATAGACAATGGAAATATTGTAGTATTATTTTTTACTATTTTTCAAGGCATGATTAAAGTTCTCATTCCTTATGCACTCAGGACATTTACCGAACGCAATGCAGAGGTGGAAGTAAAAGGCAGCACGGCTGGCGAGGCTATTAATGCACTTGCAGAGGCTTATCCTGCGCTTAAAGCACATCTGTTTGCAGAAGACGGTAAACTTCGCAATTTCATTAACCTATTTGTTGATGGAACAAACATCAACAATTTGCAAGGATTAAACACCCCTATAAAAGAAAATGGCGAAATGATGCTTGTCCCTGCCATTGCCGGTGGCTCCGATTCTCCAGACCTTTCAAACGAAGAGATTGCGCGCTATAGCCGCCATTTGCTTTTGCCAGAAATTGGGGTTGAAGGGCAAAAAAAATTAAAAGGGGCAAAAGTATTGATAGTTGGCACGGGAGGCCTTGGCGCACCTCTTGCCTTGTATCTTTCGGCGGCTGGTGTTGGAACAATAGGCTTGGTGGATTTTGATGTTGTTGACGAGTCAAATCTTCAGCGGCAAATTATTCACAGCACCCGCGATGTTGGCAGACCAAAAGTTGCATCTGCCCAAGATAGAATCAAGGGTATAAACCCTATGATAAATGTGAAGGTTCACAACACAATGCTCACAAGCGAAAACGCATTGGACATTTTTGCTGATTACGACATTATAGCAGATGGAACCGATAATTTTCAAACGCGCTATTTGGTAAACGATGCCTGCGTTTTTTTGGGGAAACTCAATGTTTACGGCTCGGTATTTCAATTTGATGGTCAAGCAAGCGTTTTCGGTGCCAAAGAGGGTCCCTGCTATCGCTGCCTTTACCCAACTCCACCACCACCTGGGCTTGTGCCTTCGTGCGCAGAGGGCGGAGTTATGGGCGTGTTGCCGGGTATTATAGGAACCATACAAGCAGCAGAAGCAATAAAACTCATAGTAGGCGGAGCAAAACCATTGATAGGTCGCTTGCTTTTATTTGACGCATGGCGCATGACATTCCGCGAACTAAAACTCGAAAAAAATCCAGACTGCCCTGTATGCGGAAAAAATCCAACCATTCACGAACTAATAGATTATGAACAGTTTTGCGGCTTAAAAAAGAATCAAGAGAGCAAACCGATAGATACCATAACAGCCCTTGATTTAAAAAAGCGTCTTGATAACGGAGATAAAATTCAATTCATAGATATTCGCGAACCTCACGAAAGAGCCATTGTAAAATTCCCAAATGCCATAATTATGCCGCTTGGCCAGTTGGAAAGGCGCATAGACGAACTAGACCCATCCATAGACGCAGTATTTCTTTGCAAAATAGGTCAGCGCAGTATTTTGGGAATAAGGGCTTTGCAAGAAGCCGGTTACAAAGGCAAATTGATGAACTTGCAAGACGGCCTCAATGCTTGGGCCAGAGACGTTGATAAAAGCATGCCAGTATATTAAATCACCGAGCTTACGCTGTTTATATAATCCAGAATATAAACGAAAGAGAGCAGCAAATC
>CAZIMU010000294.1:0-1943 GCA_964540355.1 uncultured Fibrobacteraceae bacterium
GGAAAAACAATCAGGGAATCCAGATTTGTGGAACGATTCTGGAAAGGCGCAGGCTTTGCTAAAGCGGGCTGCTTCTATTAGGGATTTAATAGGAACCTGGGAAAGCGTTTCAAAGCAATGCGATGATTTGGGCGAGCTTTACGAACTTTCAAAAAGCGAAAACGACAACGAACTTGTGGCAAGCATAGAAAAGGACGTTGCAACCTTAGAAGCAAAAATTTCCGAAATGGAACTGAGAAAAATGCTAAATGGCACAGACGATGCCGCACCCGCATTATTTTTCATAAACTCCGGTGCTGGAGGCACGGAATCCCAAGACTGGACACAAATGCTCCTCAGAATGTACACTATGTATTTTGAAAAAGAAAACATACCCTTCAAAGTTTTAGACATTCAAGAAGGCGATACCGCTGGCATAAAAGGCTGCACCCTAGAACTCCCAGACCCTTACAGCTACGGAATGTTGCGTTCAGAAATAGGCGTTCACCGCCTTGTGCGAATTAGCCCCTTTGACTCAAATGCCCGCCGCCACACCAGCTTTGCCGCTGTTTATATGACCCCAATTTACGAAGATGCGGAGGTGGAAATTAACCCAGCAGATTTGCGAGTGGACACTTACCGCTCCAGCGGAGCGGGCGGTCAATACATAAACAAAACCGATTCCGCCGTGCGCATAACGCATAACCCAACGGGCATAGTTGTAAGCTGCCAAACAGAGCGCAGCCAAATTCAAAACCGCGATACCGCAATGAAAATGCTAAGAGCCGAGCTGGTTCAATATTACAAAGACGAAGAGGAAGCAAAGCGGAATGAACGAGCCGCAGAAAAGCGCAAAATTGAGTGGGGTAGCCAAATCCGCTCCTATGTTTTAGACGACCGCCGCGTTAAAGACACCCGCACCGGTCACGAAACCTCAAATACCGAAGCTGTGCTTAACGGAGATATAAAGCCATTTGTGAAAGCGTTTTTGCTATCTCAATGAGTTTCATTCTTTTTTTTAACAATCCATTCTTTTAAGGAATAATCCATTCCTTTAAGGGCAACAACTGTGATAAAAACAGTGAAGCATATCAGTGCCACACATACAATGAGAGCTTCGGGCATAGAGATTCCAGTCATAATGTAAAGATAGCAAAAATTGCAACATTCCTGTTTCATTTTTTCTTTTAATTTTGAAACATTTTGGGGTAATTTTTAACAAAAAACTGCATTTTTAGCGTAAAAATAGCGTTTTTTGCCTGTGGCACGGGATTTGCCTTATTAGCAGTGTAGAACCAACAAACATGGAGGATTTATGACACTTACAAATTACTCACCCGTTCACAACCTGAACCGCGTATTTGATACCTTAATGGACTATGCTCGCGGTGAAGAAGCCAAGGCTTATGCACCAAAAAGCTATCTTGCTGAGAAAGATGGTGTTTATACTTTGGAAGTAGAATTACCAGGCGTTAAAAAAGAGGATATTCAAATCAATGTTGAAGCTAACCTCTTGAAGATTTCCGCTATTCGCAAACGCGAAGAAGAGGAATACAAATATGAGCGCGAATTTCACCTTTCAAACGAGGTGGACAGCTCAAACATAAAAGCCTCTAGCGAAAACGGAATTTTGACGCTTGCCCTAAGCCGCAGACCCGAAGCCCAAAGCAAACGGATTGAGGTAGCTTAGGAGATTATCTCAATACTAGAATGTTTGGGATAAGGGATATGAATACGCAATAAAAATGGCTTTTTTAAGCGAAAAATCATGTCCCTTGTCCCATATCCCAAGCGTTTGGATATGAATTAATCAGTACTTACTATATTTCCATATATAATGGAAACGACTAAAGCAGAAAGGATAAGGCTCGGCATTTTTGTGATGCTTATGTCCTTTTTGGTTTTAGGAACGGCGGCTTTTTTAATAGGCGAAAAAATAACTGAAAAATTTACTCCATATAAAA
>CAZIMU010000295.1:0-1925 GCA_964540355.1 uncultured Fibrobacteraceae bacterium
CATGGACTACAACAACATATATAAAAACTATTATCCGTTTAACCGCTTCATAAAAGTAAATCGCACCAATAAGTCTTTAGATCCGCAATTCAGAAATCCATCTATCTTCAGCCCAGATTTCTTTGTTCAGCCCAAATCCCCAATGGTGAAACAGGGTTATGCTCGCTTGGATATAGGTTTGATAAAAGATATTTCTGTAGTAAGACCCAAAAGAGTAGAAGGCGAAGAGCCTCAGCCTGTGATGCAAGAAAACGATCCAGAATTTGCCATGGAAAAAGTAGAATATCAAGAGGTAGAAACAGAACCAGAGCCAGAGGCTCCACCTCCACCGCCTCCACCACCAAAGAAGGTGTTTGTGGTAGAAGGTGTTAATTTCTTGAGCGGCAAAGCAGATATAACAGAAGATTCTTTTGCCAACCTTATGGTTGTGGTAGAAACAATGCGTGCATATCCAGAAGTCACATTCAGGGTAATTGGTCACACAGATGACCAAGGCAAAAGAGATGCGAACCAAAAACTTTCAGAAGCTCGTGCAAAGGCTGTGGTAGATTTTTTAATCACTCGTGGCATAAGCGCTTCTCGCCTTGATTCCGAAGGCAGAGGGCCAGATCAGCCTGTTGCATCAAACAGTACCGCAGCGGGAAGAGCGAAAAACCGCCGCATAGAATTCCAACGCACGGATAACTAAGGAGAATTTAAAGTGAAACATATATTGCTCTCCATTGCGTTAGTGTTTTTTTCTGCGAGCTATGTGCTTGCAGAAATATCTTACTCACCAAACAAATACCAGCAAAACGACTGGTTTGGTGAATTTGGCGGAACAACCTCCATGTATGTCAACCCTGCTGGTATAGCAGAAAACGACCAGTTAGAAGTAACTGGCGGTTTTTTCAGCACCATAAAAGGTGCAGCCATGCAGGAATATGGCTCTGTTGTGTTCCCTTTGCCCGGTACTTACGACCACACCTTTGGATTCACGTTCTTTGAAAACGGAGCCACGGTGGACAATACCGATGTCAATGGCGATTACACGGAAAACGCTTATATATTGGGTTATGCTTGGCGTGCCTTCCATTGGTTGGCTCTCGGCATTGATTTCTCAATTTTGCAGGTAAACCAATTTGGCTTCAACAAACAGATAACACTAGGTTCAGACATCGGCATAAGCTGGAACCCGATAAGTGATTCCAAACTAGGTCATTTGCAAATAGGCGTTGCTGTTCAAAATATTTTGCAACCAGTTATTGCCAATACAGATGGAGCTGTTGAATGTGCAAAAGATGATAACTGTGATTATGGATTTGTTGCTCCAGTTTTCCAAGGCGGAGATGAGAATTTAGAGGGTTATGCTATTCCATCTAACCTAAACTTGTCTTTGTTTTATCGTGGTTTGAACCGTATTTTAGAAATAAAGGGCGAAGTTAGCATTATAGATATTTTCCACGTAGATAGGGAAGGCGGTACCGGCAATATAATGGAATTTGGTGTTACTGCAACCTATTACATAACGCACAATCTTGGAGTTAAGGCACGTCTAACAAAAGAAGGTTACCCAGTTATTGGCGCAACCATAAACGTAAAAGACGTAAACCTCTTCCGCTATCTCGGATTAGATCTTGAAATGTCTCACGATGATTTAATTGAGAAAAAGAATCGTGGATTTTTGTGGAATGTTCGCGCTAGTGCTAGATTTGGCAACACCCGTGAAGAGAGCATTGGCGAAGCTAGATACCGCCGCTTGAAGATAGAGCCTGAAAACGATTACCGTGCAGCTATGCGCTTGTACCTAAACCGCGACTTTATCGCAGCCTCTTATGCGTTTGGCAAAGTGCAAACCAAATACCCAACATTCCACTTGGTTGACCAAGCAGCATTCTACAAAGGCAAATCCTTTGAAAATATGCGTATGCACTTGGCAGCTCAAA
>CAZIMU010000296.1:0-1920 GCA_964540355.1 uncultured Fibrobacteraceae bacterium
TCCTGCGTTGCCACACGCAGCAACTGTTTGTATTGCTCTTTGCTCAAATGTTCTTCTAAATTCAAATGCAGGGCAGAGCCGCCTGTTAAATGCTTAATGTATTTGCTTCCGTGCAAGCGGAATTTATCCACAATGTTTATTGAATTGTCTTCCACCACATAGAAATAACTGTTATAGCAATCTCGCTTTGCAACATATCCGTCACGCTTATCCCATTTGGCGTGTTTAACTCCCACATTCTCGGCTGGAATCATTTCGCAGTTGAACATCACTTCTTTTGAGCGATATTTTTTATTGCACTGCTCAATAATCCCAAGCACTTTCTGAACAAATTCCTCGTACTCTGGATTATCGCTTATCTCAATTCCCAAAAATTCGGCAGCTTCAACTATGCCATTAACTCCAATGGTAAGGTATTGGCGATTTATATTTATGTATCCGGCATCAAACAGAGGCAACATTCCTTTGCTTTGCAAGTATTTCAAATTTTCGTTATATGCCAACTGCGCTTTATGTGCCAATTCCACAATGTCTTCAAGGAAAATATGATATAAAATACCACTCCGAACAGCGTGTTGAACGCAGCGGTTTATGTTTATGGTTAGCACGCTTTTTGAGCCTGTGGAAACTCCACCCGCTCCCAAAGTATAGCTGAATCCGTTATCTTGAATTTCATTGCGAAGGCGGCAGCAACTGCTTAAAGAATCGGCGTTATCGCTCATATAGGTGAAAAACGAATGTCCTTCTCCATACATCTCGGCAGCGAAATCTCCATATTCTTTGTCTTTTGGTTCGCCGTTCTCTGTGAGCAAAGCCATTGTTTCAACAGGGAAAGTGAGTATGGAACGTGTACGCTCACGGTTAAACCATTTCATAAAGCGTTTTTGCAGCCAGTTGAGCGAATCCCAATCGGGCTTGTTCCCGTCTGGAAAAACAAAGTTCCCGAATAAACTTTCAAAATAAAAACGGTCATAATAAGATATATTCCAAAATACCGCTTGATAGTTTCTTGCACCTGTGGGCTGGTTTATTGAATAGACTATTTGCTCAAAATGGTCGGTGATAACCTTGTCTATAGTGCGTTGTTTTTTTGACAAATCAACAACCTTGTTCGTATTCAAATAGTAGTCCTGCCCAAATTCCAAGCCTATAAAATAGTTCATATACATCAAAAATTCAGGCGTGGCGCAAGCACCGCTCAACATACTGGAAACCATAAAAACCATATTGACAAAACCGCCGCTAAAAGACCGCAGATTAGATGGAGGCTTTGAGTTCCCGCCGATGGACGTTGTTCCGCCTATGAGCCAAGGGTACATAGTTATGCTGGCGCAATAATTCGCCAAGCTGGTCTCATCGTTTTTGTAAATGTAGTGATTGTTCAGCAAGTCAATGTATTTGTCTGCATATTCTTTTCCAAACATCTCTTTCAAGCGGTCGGTGAGCATTCTGCGATTGAGCCTTATGAAACTGGATTTGGGCAGTTCGCCTATGAGAGTGCTTATGTTTTTGTTTTCAACATTTGCATTGGCATCAAACCTGCTACCGGAGGCTGCATTGGAGGCATCGCAATAATCTATGAGAAAATTCAGTTTATCTCGTATATCACGGTCTTCCCAGTGTTTTTGCCTATAAAGTATATAAGCCTTTGCCACAGCATAATACCTTTCAGCCATCAGAGCCACCTCTACTTGGTTCTGTATTTCTTCCACCGTTATGTTGTTTGAGATATTAATTCTGCACAATATATTGTTCAGAACATCTTGCGTTGCAAAAACTCCAACCGACAAGAACGCTTTTGAAATGGCACTCTTGATTTTATCAATGGAAAAAGCCTCTTTTTTCCCATTTCTTTTAACAATGAATAATTCCATATTCATAGTTCTACCTCGGAACATTGTTGCAAAACGCCTTATGGAG
>CAZIMU010000297.1:0-1909 GCA_964540355.1 uncultured Fibrobacteraceae bacterium
TAATGCATATTATGGAAATAACAGAGCATCCATTTTTTGTGGGTTGCCAATTTCATCCAGAGCTAACATCAAATTTATTGAAGCCAGCTCCCTTATTTTATCATTTACTAAAAGCTGGTGAAAAAAGAAACAGCGGTAGAACCTAGAATGAATAGCGCAGAAAAAAGTTTTTTGTGTTTAGCTCTTTTTCTTTTTGCTTTGGGTGGCATTTCACGACTGGGATTTTTTAGCGAAATTTCCCCTTTAGAAAATGTTCTTTTGCCTGTGAGCGAAGAGGCTGTTTCGGATTCGGTTGCTGTTATTGATACTGTTGATAATGAAACGGTAGCAACGAGTTACGAAGAAGGTGCCAAATCTGCCAAACATACAAGAGAAAAGAAACCAAAAAAGAAAGCTCCGACATTCCCGCTTTCCATAAATACCGCAAGCAATGAAGACCTGTGTTTCATAAAAGGAGTGGGTCCTTCTCTTGCGCAAAAGATAATTGACTATAGAGAAAAAAATGGCAATTTTCACACAGCAAAAGATTTGGAAAAAGTTCCGGGAATTGGTGCAAAAAAAAGGCAGGCTATGGAAGAATTTGTGAGGTTTGACTGATGGAGGTTTGCATTGAACAAGGCGTTCTTCGCATAATAAAAGATTTTAGCCTTGTTTTGAGCAGCCAAAGAATAAACCACATTGTTTTGCAAAACAGCCTTGGCCCTTGGGAGCTTTTTGTTTATGAAGATGATGTTTATGCCGCCGAGACCCAAATAGCCCTTTACAAACAAGAAAACCCAGACTGGGACAAAGAAACAATAGCCCTTCCTATGTTAAAGCCAAGTACACAACCGCTTTGGTTTTTGTTTATTCCCGTTGTTTGCACATTTTTTCAGTTTTCAAATTACGGACTGGAAAATTTTGGAATAGCAGATGCAGGCAGAATTTTGAAGGGACAGTGGTGGAGGCTTTTCACAGCGCAAACGCTTCATTCAAGCAACTATCATTTGGTTTCAAATTTGCTCACAGGTTATTTTGTGTTTTCCTTAATATCATTTAAAATGCCGCTTGCCCGTATTGCTCCTTTTATAGTGCTTGCGGCGGCACTTGCAAATTTAGAGACAGCTTTTTTAATGAAAAATTATTTTTCTCTCGGTTTTTCATCAACGGTATTTGCGGGTTTGGGCGCTCTTGCTACACTTGAAGTTAGGGTGTTGAAAAGGGAAAATTTTGGCAGGCGCATAGTTCCTTGGTTTGCGGCATTTTTGCTTGCGGTATTTTTAGGCATTGGAGATGAAACTTCAAAAGTTGATATACCTGGGCATTTTTTTGGTTTGATTATGGGTGCCATTGCGGGTTTTGCCCCGCCAAAAAAATGGCTCCACTGGGGCGAACCCATAGGAAAGCTCGATGTTTTTATTGTGCTTGCTCTTTATGCGTTTTTTGCTCTGGTGTGGCAGGTTGCATTGTAGGGGCGTATTGAATACGCCCTGAATGTGAAACTTTCCCATAATTTTATATCTTAAAACCGTAAATAAAACCTAATTTAACGGAGAAATTCGCAAATGAGAGACATTCCCTCAAAATTCGCACTCTCGGCTATATTCGCATTAGCCATAACATTCACATTTTCCTGCTCTGGCGGCGGTGGCGATGACGATGGCGGCACGTCTTCCAATGGCGGCACGTCTTCCCCTAGTAGCGGTGTTGGCAATAACAAATGCACCGATATAGCGAATTGCAAAAAAAAGCAAATCGGCAGTCAAAATTGGCTTGCAGAGAACCTCAACATAGATGTGAGCGGTAGTGTATGCTACGATAATAAGGAAAGCAACTGCAATACCTACGGCCGTCTTTACACTTGGGAAGCGGCAATGTCTGCTTGTCCTAACGGCTGGCATTTGCCTGATACTACGGAGTGGAATGCGTT
>CAZIMU010000298.1:0-1906 GCA_964540355.1 uncultured Fibrobacteraceae bacterium
ATTTGCTTCTATAATGCGGTTTTTGCAGAGTGCTGCGATGCTACGCATTTCATTGAAGAGTTTTTGTTTTTTTGCGTTGCTTGTTTCGTGGGTAAAGGGAACCAAAAGGCGGAAAAATTCCTGTTCTTTATCGGTTAAACCGAGTGCGAGACCCACTCTTTCAATGCCGTCTGCGCTTAGGGAGCTTTTTTCTTCTGCAACCAATTTTAAGAAAACAGGGCTTGCATACCCAGCTCTTTTTGCAAATTCCCGCCAGGAAAAGCGGCTAGAAGCCTTTTTCTCGGCAAAAGCATCGCGCATAAAGGCACGATAATCGGAATATGCAAAAACGCTCGGCATACACTTATAATATACATTATTTTTTTGCAAATGATACAAAAAAAATGATTTTATGATACATTTTTGTGTTTTTTTGCTAAAATTTGTGGTTTTTTGCTAAAATCCCCTATAAAACTCCCATAGTGCTGTTGTCATTTTTTCCAATGTATAGTTTTTGCCGTGCTCCACGCAGGAGTTTCGCATTTGTTCGTATTCCGGGCTTCCAACCATTTCGCAACATTCTTTTAATTGCTGCTTCCAAGCATTTAAATCTCCATATTGCAAAACCCAGCCGCATTTTTTGCTCGCATTGTTGATTATATCTTGAGGGCCGCCTTTATCGGTTACCAGAGCTGGGGTGCCGCTTGCTATGGATTCCACTATCACATTTCCAAAGGTATCTGATGCGCTGGGGAATAAAAAGAAATCTGCACAAGCGTAAAATTCCGCAAGTTCCCTGCCTACTTTTACTCCAGCAAAATGCACGTTTGAATATTCTTTCATATTCTCTTTCAATGTTTCCAAATACCAGCCGCCGCCAACAAAAATAAGTTCTGCATTTTTATTTTCCTTGCAAAACTCTTTCCACAGCTCTTCCAAAAAAACAATATTTTTCTCAGCAGAAATTCGTCCAACATATAGGAATGTGATATGATTAGAATTTTGTTTTCTGAGTTCCGGTGAAAAATTTTCGAGAGGTATTCCCCTTGGCAATACCTTTATGTGTTCCGGCTTTACTTTTATTTCTGTTTCTAAAATTTTGCGATATGCTTCGCAGGGGCTAATTACAGGTGCGGTGTTTTGGTAAAAAATACGCATATAAGAAAGCACATAGCGTCTCATCCAGGCTTCTTTCACAAGTGAGCGAGTGTAGCTCGGAACATCTGTGCGGTAATGGCTCAAAACTTTCATGCCTATTATTTTGCCCGCTATGCCAACTAGCCATGCCCCAGGGCTTGGAGTTTCAAGTTCCATTATATCTGCCGGATAGCGTTTCAAAAATTTTACCACAGGAGCGAGATATGGAAAGGCTAATTCGGAATCTGCATAACCGAGCTGTTCCATGCTTGCAGCACGGGGAAAGAGAACAACATAACCATTTTCAACAACGCCATTTGCGCGCGTGTGAAATGCACTGCCCCAAAGATGCGCTTTTTTGCCCTTTGAATTAAGGTAAGGCACAACGGAACGCAGGCTATTGGCTATGCCGTTCACTTCATCTAAATTGTCTGAATAAAAAATCACGGAGAAATTTTCTGGCTGTTTTTTTCTTTTTTTATGTGCTTTTCTGAGTTTTAAAAAAGATGGCAAATTTGTTAAAAGTTGCCAAATCATGTGTACTAAAAGCATGGTGGTTCGCACGTTTCCGGGGCGGTAGTGCGGTCCTTGTTTCATGGATTTGAACACAGAAGTGACGGTGCGCCCTTCTATGGGCTTGCGAGTGTCGCCGCCATTAAGCGGTTTGCGGGATACCTTCATCACTTTCAAGTTAGAAATTTCTAACTTGAAAAAATGTTCTCCTCCGAAGACCAAAAATGGATGACCCAAGCCTTGAGGCTCGCAGAAAATGCGGCTGCAAATGGAGAGG
>CAZIMU010000299.1:0-1878 GCA_964540355.1 uncultured Fibrobacteraceae bacterium
CTCGCATAATGCGGTTTGGGGAAAAATCAAATTTTTGGGAAATGGGAGATACAGGTCCTTGCGGGCCTTGTTCCGAAATACACTACGACAAAGGAGACCTTGCAACCCAAGAAGCAACTTTTGCAGACCCTGTGCAAGGCGTGAACGGTGCAAATGCCCGCTATATAGAAATTTGGAACAATGTGTTTATGCAGTTTGAACGCATAAAGAGCGGCGAGCTGCTACCCTTGAAAAACAAAAATGTTGATACGGGAATGGGCTTTGAGCGAGTTTGCGCAATTTTGCAAGGCAAGGATTCCAACTACGAAACAGATGTATTTTCTCCAATCATAAACAAAATTGCCGAACTATCCGGTGTGCCATACAATGCAGACCAAAGCGGAATGTCTCACAGGGTTGTCGCAGACCACCTTCGCGCACTGAGTTTCGCAATAGCAGACGGCGCACTCCCAAGCAATGATGGCCGCGGATATGTGCTGCGCAGAATTTTACGCAGAGCGAGCCGCTATGCTCGACTTTTAAACCAAAAAGAACCTTTTATAAACCGTCTTGTGCCAACACTTGTTCAAACAATGGGAGAGGCCTTCCCCGAAATTCGTGAGCGTGCAGATTTTGTTGCAGAGGTAATCCGCTCCGAAGAGGAAAGATTCATAAGAACGCTGGATGCAGGCTTGGAGAGATTTGAAAAAATAACCCACGAACTAAACTCTAAACTAATCCCTGGCACCCAAGTATTCATCCTTTACGATACCTACGGATTCCCTCCAGACTTAACTCGCATTTTGGCAGAGGAAAAAAATTTACAAATAGACGAGGCGGGTTTTGAAGCGGAAATGGAAAAGCAAAAGGAACGCGCAAGAGCTGCGCAAAAACAGGGGCTTTCTGCCATAGGTTCCGAAGGTTGGATAATTTTTGGAGAGGGTTCAACAGAATTTTTGGGATATGAGGCAAGCACAGCACAGGTGAAAATTTTGCGCTATAAAGAGGATAAAGGCTCTTATTCAATTGTTTTAGACCGCACACCTTTTTATGCAGAGATGGGCGGCGAAATAGGCGAAAGGGGAACTCTGGAAAATTCTGGTGCAACGCTTAAAGTTTTTGATACCATAAAAGTGAATGATATTTGGATTCACCGTGCAAAGCTTTTGAGCGGTGCAGTTAATGGGCTGGAATATACCGCAAGCGTGGATTTGGAAGAAAGGGCAGCAACTCGCAAAAACCATTCGGCTACGCATTTATTGCAGGCAGCTCTGCGAAAGGTTGTGGGGGAGCACGTTACCCAGCAAGGCTCAAGGGTTGCTCCAGAAAGTTTGCGTTTTGATTTCACCGCCCTTGCCGCATTAACTCCAGAGCAAATAAAGACAATAGAAAATTTGGTGAACGAGAAAATTCAAATGTGCCTGCCCATATCCACCGAGGTGATGCCTGTGGAAAAAGCAAAAGAGAGCGGGGCTATGGCACTTTTTGGCGAAAAATATGGGGCGGAGGTTAGGGTTGTTTCAATGGAAAGTTTTTCCAAGGAGTTCTGCGGCGGCTTGCACGCAAAAAACACGGGAGAAATAGGGGTATTCCGTATTTTGAGCGAAAGCAGCGTGAGCGCGGGGGTTAGGAGAATTGAGGCAACAGCGTCATTCGGTGCATTGAACAGCTTTAGGGAAGAGGCGAGAGTGGTATCTTCATTGAGAGAGCAGTTCAAGGCAAAAACGGAGAATATTTTAGAGCGAGTGTCTTTGCTAACCGAGCAATTAAAAGCGAGCGAAAAACTTGCAGCAGATTTACAGGCAAAAATTGCGGAAGGCAAAAGCGCGGATTTGTTTAAAAACCCCATTCAAGTGAAAAATATTCCCCTTTGGGTTTCAAAAGTGAACGTGGAGCCTA
>CAZIMU010000300.1:0-1876 GCA_964540355.1 uncultured Fibrobacteraceae bacterium
TGGTCAATTTTGTTGCGGAGTCATCAAATAATGTGGCAACGTTTTGTAAATTGTTATCTTGCACGTTTATAGTTGCGTTTTCAAAGCGACCGGAATGGTGCAAAGCGTGGTTTGAAAATCCGTGCCCTGCTACTCTTGAAACATTCATAATAACCCCTTATGGTTTAATTGTCCTGCTATATTTATAGGCATATAGCGGAAAAACTTTAAAAAAGTCAAGCAAGATGCACAAATTTGACGTTAAGATGCATCTGAATCCTTAAAATCCTTACTTTTTATTTTTGGATTCTTAATTGAATTTTGCACGTGGTTCATTTTTTCAAAGAAATCGGCATAAGATGCCTTGTTCTTTTTCCTGTGGTGCGATGCAATTATATGTTCAGCAAAATCCTTAAAAATCTCATTCTTATCTTGCGGTGCCGCTTTATCGCTGCTTTTTTCTTGCGGAGCATCTTCTTTGACTTCTTCATCCGGCTTAATTGCATTATTATCCGGTGGGGAAACCCAGCTACCGGAACGAAAACTATAAAAAGCCCCTACATCTATGCCATGTTTCTTAGCCTTATAATAATTTTCTCTAATTACTCTTAAATTATCCTCTAGATCGTCATATTTGTTCTCAAGGAAGTCATTTTCCGAACCTACCCAATTTCCATCATTTAAATTAAACGCATCTTTACATGATTGTCCACCCATATAGCGAGTTATGCCTTCCAAAAACTCTTTAGCTGCCTCAGGGTCATTATAATTTTCAGTGAAGTATTTTGCAATTTCCATACCATGCTCTTTAATTGCAGTTTTAATAGAAGTGCCATTCTTTACTGCCTCTGCTTTTATTTCATGCTCCCAAGTTTTCATGAACATGAACAAGTTTCTTATTTTATCGAATGGCTTTTTATCATCGGTGGACAATGCCCGGTCCGTTTCGTTAAGAGTTTGTGCTTCTGGGCTTATGGTCACTTTTGTTGCAGAGTTGGCAACGCTTTGTAAATTGTTGTCTTGCACGTTTATAGTTGCGTTTTCAAAGCGACCTGAATGGTGCAAAGTATGGTTTGAATATCCATATTCTGCTACTCTTGAAACATTCATAATAACTCCCTATGGTTTAATTGTCCTGCTATATTTATAGGCATATAACGGAAAAACTTTAAAAAAGTCAAGCAAGATGCATAAACTTGACGTTAAGATGCAGTTTTAGAATTTTTTAGTCCCAAGGATTTTTAGTTTTTAACCCTGCAATATTTTCAAAATCCTTTGTATTGCGAGTTATTAATTCAAGATCATAAACAAACGCCGTAGCAGCAATCAGTGCATCGGGAAGTTTTATCTTGTGGTTTCTGCGAATTTCTATGGTTTTAAGTTTAACGCTATTGCAAAGTTCCATAATTTTAGAATTTTCTATAAATTTTTTGTATTGCTCTACATCTTCTTCATTAGCGTGTTTCCAACAAAGAACTTCTATTTCCGTAATAACGGAGATATTGGGAATATCTGAAAAAAGTAAATTTTCTATAAAAGTCGCTTCTTTATCTGGAAAATTTCCTTGAATATAATCTATCACAACATTTGTATCAAGTATATAGCTCATTTTCTTTCCCATTCATCACGTAATTCTTTTAACTGCGAATCAATTTCTTCTCTGGATTGCTTTGCAACGGAACCCCTGAATTTTCGCCAATTAACTTTTGAATTTTCTAAAGATTTTACCACATTCAACATTTGCAAGTTTTCCAACTGCCTAATTAGATTAAGCACAGCAGGGTCCTTAATTTCCAATGTCATAGTCATAAAATAACTCCTTGTTTCGTAGTAATATAGTAAATTAAAATACATTCATCTCATATAATCTCTGTTTTATATCTGAAATATATCTTCT
>CAZIMU010000301.1:0-1870 GCA_964540355.1 uncultured Fibrobacteraceae bacterium
TATAATGGGAGCAAAAGCACTTTGCAAACCGCTGTAAGTTGTTGTGTGCAAATAAGTTGTGGCAGCTACTGAATCTCCAAGCAGAGTTTCTCTGGCATTGCTAAAAGACATCCCGAATATGGCATCTTTGAACACATTTATGGAGTTTGGTGCTGCTTGCTCGGCTCCCCTGTTCAGGGCAACTTTTATAGAATCTCCATATTTGCCAAGACCAGATAGAGCATCAGAAGACATACCCAGAGCTTGGCTCAGAAGACTGACCGCTAACGGCGATAGAGAGTTTATATCATTTGTGAAGGAATTTATTTTTCCCAGCACAGTTTTGACCGTATCTGGCACGGCTATTTCCACTAATTTGTTTCCCAAATAACCAGTGGTGCATCCCATTGCTGCTTGCGAACTTGCCACGCATGAGCCATCTCCCAAATTGGAAGCCGCTGTTTTGCTGCCCAAAACCAAAGCCTCTTGCAGTGCTTGAACCATTCTGCCTTCCGAATTTTGGCCAAATTGGTCAAAGAAATGATTTCCACAAGAAAATAAACCAAAAGCGGCAACTGCGCTAAAAGAACAAGCTATGAGAAATTTACGCATAGTGTTAATATATAAAATTTCCTCAAGTTAACCCAAGCTAATATTATAGTTTTTAACCTTCTTCACAGAATTCTGAATTCTGCGCAAAAAGTATTGCTTGTTGTGTTTTCTCTCTGTTATTCGCCAGCAAAGAGAATTTCCAAAAAGCACTATGCACCAAAAACCAAATAGCAAAAACATAACCATAGGGAAAATAGCGAGAGAGCCGTAAAAAAGAGACCACTTTGCAAACATTCCGGCTTGCAAAAAAATCATAGCGGCAGAAAAAACAAAGGCAGCCACAAATGTGAAAATAGCCGATATAAGGGCAGGAAACCATCTCTTTTTTGTTTTTTCAATGCTCGCTCTCCAAAATCCACAATCATCGGGAACATAAGGCATATAGCAATACAAAAGCCACAAAGCAAACAATAGCAAAACCAGCAAAACAGTTGGAATACTCAAATCCGCCAGCAATTTGCCGAACTCTCCAAATGGCAGTTTTTGAACTAAAATATCATCCAAAATCTCGCGCATATAATGCAAAAACAGGCTGAATAAACCTATTCCGCCTGCGAACAAAAGCAAAAAGGGAATGAATATCGCCGCCTTTTGTCCATAGCCGCGGGCTTCGTTTACCCCCCAAACTATATTCATATTTGTCTCTATTGTGTCTATTGCCAGTATAAATGTAACCAGCAAGCCAAACCCACCTATAATTCCCAAAGAGCCGAGTTTAATCTGTTGAGCCTTGATTAAAAATGGCATAATATTATCTAGGATTACAACCGTCAATGTGTTTATTTCAATGTTGCTATCGGGCAAAAATAAATGCAAAGCGTTGTCTATATACGGAGTCACCTTTTCAAGCACTTCTGGCAAAAGGCTTGGCAAATGGCTTATGAATAAATCGCCAACCCCAATTGAAAGGCTTATGGATGTGAGCAAAATAAACAGGGGTATAGCCGCCAAAAGCGATGTATATGCAAGTGCCGTAGCCCTTATTGTACAATGCTCTAGCAAAAATATCCGCAAGCTATCGTAGATTATTCTTATGGGCGCAGGATATTTACTCATCCAAATATCAAGCTTTGCCCAGATATCAAGTTTTTCCGCAGAATGCCTCATTGCAAGGTATAATATAGTAAGTGTTTTAACTATATTACTCACTATGTCAAATAAAGTTTTAATAATCGGAGCGGGCGGTGTTGCCAATGTGGTTGCACAAAAATGTGCGCAGAATAGCGAGGTGTTTGGTGAGCTGCTGATAGCGAGCCGCACGGAGAGCAAAGCCAAAACA
>CAZIMU010000302.1:0-1862 GCA_964540355.1 uncultured Fibrobacteraceae bacterium
TATCCACTTCTTTGACGGCTTCCGCACCTCCCACGAAATAATGAAAATAGAGGAACTGCCCATAGAAACCATTAGAGATTTAATAGACGATGAACTTGTTGCCGCTCACCGTGCAAGAGCACTCACCCCAGACGCTCCCGTTCTGCGTGGTACAGCTCAAAACGCAGATGTTTACTTCCAAGGGCGCGAGACTGTAAATCCCTTTTATGCCGCAGTGCCCGGCATTGTTCAAGAATATATGGACAAATTCGCAAAAGCAACAGGCCGTCAATACAAACTTGTGGAATACACTGGAGCCTCAGATGCAGAAACGGTTATCGTTATAATGGGTTCGGCTGCTGCCACCGTGCGCGAAACAATTGAACTTTTGGCAAGCAAAGGGCAAAAAGTGGGAATGATAAATATCCATCTCTATAGACCGTTCCCTGCAAAAGAATTCATGGCAGCTCTTCCTAAGTCCTTTAAAAATATAGCAGTTCTGGATAGGTGCAAAGAACCTGGTTCTCTTGGGGAACCCTTGTTCCAAGATGTTTTAACCGCCGTTGCCTCGGCGGTTATGGAAGGGAGATTCCAAACGCCACCAAAGGTTTTAGGGGGTCGCTATGGCTTGGCATCAAAAGATTTCACTCCTGCTTGCGTAAAGGCGGTTATAGATAATGCGACAAGCATAAATTCAATAAAACACTTCACCGTTGGCATAAAAGACGATGTTAGCAACACGAGCTTGGAAATAGACGAAAACTTCCGTTTGGAGAAAAAGTTGTTCCAAACTATGTTCTATGGCCTAGGAGCAGACGGCACTGTTGGCGCAAACAAAAATTCCATAAAAATAATAGGCGAATACACAGACAAACACACACAAGGCTACTTTGTTTACGACTCCAAAAAGAGTGGCAGCGGCACAACCAGCCATTTGCGCTTTGGCGACGAACCTATCCACGCACCCTATTTAATTGAGCCAAATCAGGCAGATTTCATAGCTTGCCACCACACCCCGCATCTTTACCAAATAAATATGCTTCGCTATGCAAAACCGGGCGCAGTATTTTTGCTCAACACGCAACATAGTGCAGATACTGCTTGGGACTCCTTCCCAAAAGAAGTTCAAAAGCAGATAATAGACAAAAAACTCAAAGTTCATGTTATAGATGGCTACAAGGTTGCCCACGACACAGGAATGGGCAGGCGCATAAATACCATTATGCAAACCTGTTTCTTTGCAATTTCGGGCATTTTGCCAAAAGATGAGGCAATTAAGCATATTAAAGATTCC
Source organism: uncultured Fibrobacteraceae bacterium (assembly GCA_964540355.1). Lineage (GTDB taxonomy): Bacteria > Fibrobacterota > Fibrobacteria > Fibrobacterales > Fibrobacteraceae > Fibrimonas. The sequence goes on from CAZIMU010000302.1 coordinate 1,274, forward strand.
ATTAAAAAGAGCTATATGAAAAAAGGCGAAGAGGTTGTTAAAAAGAATTGGGAAGCTGTTGACCACACCCTTGCACATTTAAGCGAGGTAAAAATCCCCGGCAGCGTTAGCTCAGAAAGTGGATTCCGCCCAGCCTTGATAGGCACAAAAGACAAATTCCTAAACTATGTAACCGCAAAGATTATTGAAGGTTACGGCGATGAGCTTCCAGTTTCTGCAATGCCTGTGGACGGCACATACCCAACCGCCACATCCAAGTACGAAAAGCGAGACTTGGCTTTGGAAATCCCTGTTTGGAATACCGAGTCTTGTATTAAGTGCGGAAAGTGCGCAATGGTTTGCCCACACGCCGCTATTCGCACAAAAGCCTACGATGCCTCTGCCCTAGGAAATGCCCCAGAAGGATTTAAAACTATGGACGGTAGTAAAGACTTTAAGCAGCTAGACGGCAACATTAAATATACCATTCAGGTTAGCCCTTATGACTGTACGGGTTGCGGAGTTTGCACAGAAGCCTGCTCTGGTCTTAAAGGTGCAAAAGCCTTGAATATGCTCCCTCAGGCCCCTCTTGCAGAAAAAGAGGGAAAGG
>CAZIMU010000303.1:0-1849 GCA_964540355.1 uncultured Fibrobacteraceae bacterium
CCGCAAACACCCCAGACGGCATTCCGGCAGCCTTGTACGACCGCATGGAAATAGTGCGCATACCCGGCTATTTGCATTTTGAAAAGGGACATATTGCAAAAGATTTTTTAATCCCAAAAATTTTAAAGCAAAATTCGCTCACCACAAAGCAATTCAAAGTTTCGGATTCTGCCATAAATGGAATTTTAAGGGAATACACGCGAGAGGCAGGTGTTAGGGAGTTGGAGAGAAAGTTGGAAACAATGGCTCGCAAACGGGCTATGGAATTGGTTTCAAAGAAAAAATTCACTCCGCAAATTGTGCAAAAGCAATTATCAACATATCTCGGAGTTCCAGATTTTGCAGGCCCAAGACTTATAGACGAAAAACGCGCAGGCATAACAACAGGGCTGGCTTGGACTCCAGTTGGCGGTGATGTTTTGCATATAGAATGTATTTTATTGCCTGGCAAGGGAAAGTTGCAGCTTACGGGGCACTTGGGCGATGTTATGAAGGAATCTGCTCAAATAGCTCTTTCTTTGGTTAGAGAACGCGCAAAAAAATACAAAATCCCAGAAGACAAATTTCGCAAAAGTGATGTTCATTTGCATTTTCCAGAAGGAGCAACCCCAAAAGATGGTCCGTCTGCGGGCATAGCAATAACAATAGCAATGCTCTCTGCATTCACAGGCCATCTCATTTCGCCTTTTGTAGCTTTCACGGGCGAAGTAAGCCTTATCGGTCGTCTTATTGCAATTGGCGGTTTGAAAGAAAAATCTCTAGCTGCTTTGGACTCCGGTGTGAAAAGATTATTTTTGCCCAAAGACAACCAAAAGAATGTGGAAGACTTGCCTGACTTGGTTAAGAACGGCTTGGAAATAAATATGCACACGCATATTGATGAGGTGATAGAGCAGTTGTTTTAGTTTGAGTTTGAACTACTGAAAGGGCAAAAATCGCTAAATTTACCTATTGCGCATGTTGTTAGAGATGTTTCATAACACTTATCCTCATAAATACAATAATTCTTTGATGCCGCAGAGGAACTGCTAGCAACGGAAGAAGAACTGTTCTCAATGACCCTGGAACTACTCGATGACGGCATTTCATAAACGGTGCAAGAGCAAAGCAAACCAGCGCAAAGCGTTAAAAGAGCTAATTTTTCCATCAGTAGCAAATATAGTAAATTACGCTTCTTTATCTATTTGCGTTCCCTTTTCGCCAAGGTTTGGTTCTGGCGGTGGTTCAACTTTTTTTTGCGTTTCGGTTTCGCGTTCTTTTCTCTGCTGGTATTGCCTGCTTTTTTGCGTGCTCACAAGCGACTGACCTGCTATAACTTTGTCTATCTCTTCTCTGTTGAGAACCTCGTGCTCAAAAAGAGCCTCGCTCAGGGCATCCAGTTTATCGCGGTTTTCTAAAAGAATTTCGCTCACTCTGTTCACTTGAGCTTGAATTATGTCGTTCACCGCATCGTCTATCATCTCTGCGGTTTTTTCGCTCATCTCTTTTGGCTTGCTTATTTCCCTGCCAAGGAATATTTCGTCATTGTTTTTGCTATAGGCTATTGGACCTAGCTTTTCGCAAAAGCCCCATTCGGTCACCATTTTGCGAGCGAGTTCGGTTGCCCTTGCAATGTCGTTTGAGGCACCTGTGTCTTGCTTGTTGAACACCATCATTTGGGCTAGCCTGCCTGCCATCAAAATTGCGATTTGATCTTCGGCGGCTTCTTTGCTCATGGAAACTTTATCTTTTTCGGGCAAGGAAAGAGTTACGCCAAGAGCGCGACCTCGTGGGATTATTGTTAATTTGTGCAAGGGGTCTGCATTTTTGCAGAGAAGGTTTATCAGAGCGTGACCTGCCTCGTGACAAG
>CAZIMU010000304.1:0-1830 GCA_964540355.1 uncultured Fibrobacteraceae bacterium
AACCCATGCGTTTCACTTCGCTTGCTTTTTTTAAAAAAACTTCTTCACCCTCTTTTAAGCTAAGAGAATTCACAATGCCCTTTCCGGGAAAGCACTCCATTCCAGCAACCAGAACATCCCAAGACGAACTATCCAACATAACAGGGCATTTTGCCGCCGCTGGTTCGGAAACATACAGGTTAGCGAAATGCCGCATTTTTTCACGTGAATCCAGCAAGCCATCGTCAACATTTATATCTATAATCTGCGCGCCGTTTTCAATTTGAGCAACGGAGAGGGATATCGCTTCGCTCCAATTATTTTCCCTAATCATTTTTGCGAATTTCAGGCTGCCCGCCATATTGTTTCGCTCGCCTATATTTATGAAATTGCTGTTTTCGGTTATTTCAACGGGTTCCAAACCCGATAGCCTTGTTGTTTTTGGCAGCTCTGGTATTTTTCTTGGGCTTTTGCCCTGCACGGCTTTTTTCATAGCGGCTATGGTTTCAGGGTTTGTTCCGCAACAACCGCCAACCACATTTACCCAGCCATTTGCCGCGAATTTTTCAATATGCTTTGCCATGCCTTCGGGAGTTTCGTCATAGCCGCCGAGTGGGTTTGGGAGTCCTGCGTTTGGATATGCACTTATGAAAACATTTGCAATTCTCGAAAGCTCGGCTATATGCGAACCCATTTCTTCTGCACCGAGTGCGCAGTTCAACCCAATGCTGAATAAATCATAACCGCTAACTGAATTCCAAAAAGCCTCCAAAGTTTGCCCAGCGAGCAAGCGACCAGAGGCATCGCTTATTGTTCCAGAAACCATAACGGGAACGCGAAGCCCTCTCTCTTCTTGTTCAAGCGAGGCTGCGTAGAGAGCCGCTTTGCAGTTAAGCGTATCAAATACAGTTTCTATTAAAAGAATATCTGCGCCACCGTCTAAAAGCCCTTTGATTTGCGTTTGATAAGCATTTGCCAATTCTCTGAATGTTATTCCCCTGCTTGCAGGGTCTTCCACTTTGCTTGCCATGCCTGCCGCTTTGGATGTTGGTCCTATGGAACCTGCGACAAATTTGCGCGATGTTCCTCCAAATGCATCTATTGCTCGTCTTGCTGCTTCGGCACCGGCTTTGCTAAGTTTATAACATTCGCTTTCCAGCCCGTAGTCTGCTTGGCTAATGGCGTTTGAGTTGAATGTGCAGGTTTCAATTATGTCTGCACCAGCTTTGAGGTATTCGGTATGTACGCTTTCTATAACATCGGGGCGAGAAAGCACCAGAATATCGTTGTTGCCTTTGTGCTGCCAAAAATCTTTTTCCGTTAAATTAAAACGCTGAATCATTGTTCCCATTCCGCCGTCAAGCAACATAATGCGTTCTTTAGCGAGTGAGAGCAGAGCGGTGTAGGATTGGGATAGGTTCATGGGGGTAATTTAGAAAATTACCCTTGGAGAATGGAATGTTTGCGTGTAATTCTCTTTTCCGGGATAGCATTTTTGAATTAGAAAAGTACCTGGTTTATATTTTTTCAAAGATTCAAAATATGCCTTTGGAACAGAAGGATAATCTCCAACAACAGATTCCCCAACTATAACCAAAACTCTTCCGTTGAATTTTTTAACAAGCCTGCCTTGATTGGCTATGTAATAGTCAAATTCCTTTTCAAGCGGTTCCTTTCTTTTTACTTTCATAAAAATACCTTTCCCTATATGACAATATAGAAAAAATGTTAAATAATTACCTATACAAATCAATGCGACTTAAAAACATTAATCAAGGAATCCACGTGACTGTGGTTTTCCAGCCATTTTTCAAGCTCAAAAATAACATCTTTCAAAGCATTTTTGTTCCT
>CAZIMU010000305.1:0-1829 GCA_964540355.1 uncultured Fibrobacteraceae bacterium
CTGTTGTTGCGGTTATGCATAAACTTATTAAACAGGCTTGGGGCGTTGTTAAATCGGGCGAGCCTTTCCGAAACGGAAAATTAGTCTTATCATAAGGCTATAAAATTTTATTGCTGAAATCGCTTGCCCAGTAAGGTCGGCGTAAAAATATTTTTAAAAAAATAAAAAAAATGCAAAAAAAAGTTGACAGGTTGTCAAAAAAAATGTATATTTATATTATACCTCTATTCAGCTTAAAACTTCGCTCCAACCGCCCTCTAACATTACCGCAAACAAATGGGCGTTTTCCGCTACCCCCTCGTGCCCAAATAAACTGGCGAAATAAATTTGGTTGCGAATCGACAACCGCAGTTTTCAGTCAGCGAATGGATCTACAATTCTAAGCACATTTTCTATTATTTGACCGTTCTGCATATCCTCGGTGTAAAGGGTGTTGCAGTTGGCTTCTATGGCGGCGGAGATTATTAGGCTGTCGTAGAATGAGTATTTGTATTTGAAGTGTAGTCTTAGTGCTTTGAATATTAAAGTTTTGGAAATGGTTATTGTTTCGCAAAATTCTGTTATGTCTTTTAGGAATAATTGTATTTCTTTTTCTAGTGTTGGGTATTTTTTTGTGAGTATATTACTTATTTCGCTTATTACTTGTGTGCTTGCTACGCAGTTGTTGTTTTCTAGGAGACTTTTTGCGATAGACTGCTTTTGAGGGTTGTCTGACCTTTGATAGTATATGAATATGTTGGTGTCTATAAATGCTTTATCTTGCATTTGCGGCTTCTCTGTTGAATTTGAAATCAGGCATATTTAAGCCTATGTAGTGGGGTAGTTTTTTTGTTGTGCTTGGTTGTTGTGTTTCTAATGGGAATACAATTATTTCTACCTCTGTTCCGTAGTATTCGGTGGGTATGGAGATGGTGGAATTCTCTTTGCTTGGAACCATTACTTGTCTTAACATATTTGCCTCTTTGGGTTAATATAGAAAATGCCCAGCGAATGTGTGTTTGCTGGGCGATGACTAAGGGAACCTAATCTTTGATACAACGGACACTAACTTCGGTGAATGTTCCACCATTTGCTTTTACGTAGGCTTCGGTCTCTGCTTTCGCTTTTGCTACTTATTCGGCCTCGGCCTTTTCTTTGGCTGCGCTTCCGCATTGGCTGCATTTTCTTCCGCTTCCGCATCTATCTTTGCCGCTTCTTCTCCATCGCCCTGAATGCAACGGACACTAAATAGGTTATTTTTAAGGACATCGTATAACATTGCCTTATCATACCGTTCATCAATGAAAATCTGAGTTCCTAAGGTCTCATCTGGGTTTCGCTTATTTGGTTTTTCTGTGGCACCCCACCACGCCCCCTGTTCACCAACCAAGCTGAAATAGCCCCGAGAATTTCCGTTGCCTCCAGGCAGGGCGGAAAAACCGAAATTATCCGTTCCGTTGGCTTCTTTCTTTGTCCAACCGCTTTTAGCTTTCAAACGCTTGCTAGTTTCATTTTTAGTGCTATCCACAAAGCTAAATAGCTTTTCCAACTCTGCGTTTCTAGGCAAATGCCAACCAGCAGGGCAGGCTTTCATAGCCGTTTCCCAATTATATAACCTGCCATATTGTGTGCAGTTGGCAGGTTTGTCTCCGTAGCATTTGCTGTCTTTGTCGGCGTAGTTCAAGTTTTCCGCCATCCAAACCTGCTCGCCGATTTTGACGGTTTTATACTTTTTCTTGTCTCTGGGGTCGGTGAATGAACCTTTCTCCTGAGCAAGGGTGGCTGTGCTGAACGCGATAAGCAATGCTATTGCTTTTGTGATGATTGACCTCATTGTTTTTTCTCCTATG
>CAZIMU010000306.1:0-1827 GCA_964540355.1 uncultured Fibrobacteraceae bacterium
AAAAAGCCAGCGTTGTAGGCACTCCGGGTGCAGGCTTTGGAAAAAACGGCGAGGGTTTTTTTCGTTTAACTGCTTTCAACAATAAAGAGAATGTCAGCGAGGCTATGGAGAGGGTTAAAAATTTCTATATTTCTTCTCGTTAGTTTTGGAGAATATATGCTATTAGAAGGTCAAACAAGAATACCGTCTGGTTGTGCCATATCTGGGGTTATAAGCAAGTCCAGAAAGCGCATGAGCGGTGAGGCTATTATAAAATCCATTTCTGTTATGCACGACCGCTCAAATGGTTTGGGTGGCGGGTTTGCAGCTTATGGTATTTATCCAGAATACAAAAACTATTATGCTTTGCATATATTCTACGATTCCATTCACGCAAAGAGGGAATGTGAGGAATTTTTGGAAAGGCATTTTGATATTATCAACCTCTCAAAGATACCAACCAGAAAAATTAAAGCTATTACCGATGAACCGCTTATTTGGCGTTATTTTGTTGCACCCCTGCACACCAAACTTGAAAGCAGCCAACTTGATGAACGCGAATTTACCAGCAAATGCGTATTTCGCATCAATACAAGAATAAATGGTGCTTATGTGTTTTCAAGCGGCAAAAATATGGGCGTGTTCAAAGCGGTTGGCTTTCCAGAAGATGTGGGTCGTTTTTATCGCTTGGAAGAATACAATGGCTGGTGTTTCACAGCGCACGGGCGTTATCCAACCAATACCCCAGGCTGGTGGGGCGGCGCGCATCCATTTACCTTGTTGGACTATTCTGTTGTGCATAATGGAGAAATATCCTCTTACGATGCAAACCGCAGAGCCATTGAAATGTATGGCTACAAATGCACGCTCCAAACAGATACCGAGGTTATCACATATATAATAGATTATTTGCACAGAAAAAAAGGACTTTCGCTTAACGAAATAGCCTCTGTTATAGCGGCTCCCTTTTGGCAAACCATAGATAGAATGACACCCGAAGAAAAAGAAACGCATGAATATTTGCGCATAAAATTTTCTTCACAGCTTGTCAATGGTCCTTTTTCAATTCTCGTGGGTTTTGAAAATGGGATAATGGCATTGAACGACAGGTTAAAATTGAGAAGCATGGTGGTTGGTGAAAAAGACGACACTGTTTACGTTGCAAGTGAAGAAGCCGCTATTCGCATTATGGAACCCAACTTAGACAAGGTGTGGGCACCCAGAGGTGGGCAGGCTGTGATTGTTTATTTAAATGAAGAGGAAGCATAATGGCAATAAATTATTTGTATCCCGATTATGAGGTTAAAAGAGATTTTGACAAGTGCATTCATTGCCGTGTTTGCGAGAGGCAATGCGCCAACGATGTACACGAGTACGTTGCCGATTTAGATAAAATGACCTGCGATAGCGCAAAATGCGTAAATTGCCATCGTTGCGTATCGCTGTGCCCCACACGAGCGCTTAAGATTGTCAAATGCGATAACACTTACAAAGAAAATGTGAACTGGAGCAATAGAATCATAAACGAGCTTTTTAAGCAAGCCGAAACTGGTGGCGTGTTGCTTTCGGGTATGGGTAATCCAGAGAATTATCCCGTTTATTTTGACAAAATTTTGATAAATGCTTCACAGGTCACAAATCCTTCAATAGACCCTTTGCGCGAACCTATGGAAACAAAGGTTTTTCTAGGCACAAAATCAAAAGAAGTTGAGCGTGATGCAAAAGGGCGCATTATCAATAACCTGCCACCACAGCTTTTGCTTTCAATGCCGGTTATGTTCTCTGCAATGAGTTATGGCTCCATAAGCTACAACGCTCACGAGAGTCTTGCTCGCGCAGCAGAGGAAT
>CAZIMU010000307.1:0-1818 GCA_964540355.1 uncultured Fibrobacteraceae bacterium
AAAATTTAATGACTGCGGAACTCTGCCTTAAAGCACTTGAACAAGACGGAGTTGCACTTCTATTTGTGCCAGAAAAGTTCAAAACAGCCGAAATGTGCCTTGAAGCAGTTAAGCAAAATGGCGATATGCTTGAATATGTGCCAGAAAAATTCAAAACGGTGGAACTCTGCTTTGAGGCATTCAAAAAAAATCACTATGCACTTAAATTTGTTCCGCAAAATTTGAAAGACGAGGTTCAAGAGGTTATTAACAAGTGGAAAGAAGAATTTTTTATGAAAATAAAAAGTGAAAGGAGGGGAAAATGAAATTCTTATTCACAATAGCATTGCTTGCCTTAATTGGCTGTGCTGGGAATAAACGAGTGATTAACCCTGAAACGTATCCTACGTGCGAAGAATTTTATGAAAACAATAAAAGAATGTCTGAACAAGTTGGTTATTCATTTGAAGAATTAATTGAAATACTTGAGGTGTCAAAAATGGATGAAAATACAGTTTGTCTAGGGTTTATAACGTGTGATGGAAAAGATTATTGTATGGAATGGGGACATAAAAAATATCCAGAATGCGATGTTATTTATGAGATAATGAAAGTTAGAGCTGAACGTAGGAACGTGAGCGTTGAAGACTTTATGGGGTTTCTTGAAATTCCAATGGATTCGTCTGGCAGAGATAAGCGTAAAGTTTGCATATTCAATGGCAAAAAATACGGTTTTGGTGGGGCTTTAAATTAAATATATTGCAGGAGACCGAAAAATGAAATTCTTATTCACAATAACATTGCTTGCCTTGATTGGCTGTGCTGGGAATAAGCCTGTGGCAGTTGAAAAGCAAGTTAATAAATGCGAAGTACTTTATAAAAAAGTTATATCAGAAATTATTCAACAACAAAAAAATGTCAATCTTAAAGCGTTAGTTTATGATAATGGACAAATCAAAGAAAAATGTCCATGTAGTGAGATAATAACTTGTAATAACGAAAATTATTGCATTGCTTATAAATGTTCTTTTAATGAAAAATCAATTTATATTTGGGACTAATCATTTCGGTGGGGCTTTGCTGCCTATTTTAACTTATGATTGTTCTGGTACAATAAAAGTTTTACATAGTTCTATTCCCATTAATACAAGAGCAAAGAAATTACGGAAAACCAACAAAGGATGGCAATGATATGCTTATTTAGCATTTATGCCGAATAAGAAATTAAGCAAATAATGAATCAGCCGTATGGCGATTTTCCTTATGCCAAGCAAGGAAAAGTATTCCTACAACGCCATAATCTCTCTGCGTGAAAGCCCAGTATAACGCATAATCTTATCCATAGCCTCGCCACCAGCTTTCATTGCTTTGGCAAATTGCTTTTGGCTATGACTTTTGGTTTCGGCTTTAGTTTCAGCTTTAGTTTTGGCTACAGCCTTATTCACAGCCTTATTCACAGCCTTGTCTATAGCCTCGTCTATGCCTGTATCTACCAACTGCTTCAATGTCATATCTACCTCCACAAACTCCTTGTATTTGCCATAGAGTTCCAAATTCATAGTCAGCAGCCTACGCAATAGCATAGCTGCATCCTTAGCCGTAATATAGTTATTTTTCACAAGCCTTTTAAAAACTTTGCCTATCTCTATAACATAACCCTCTAACCTCTTAGACAAAATCTTTCGCTTGGCTGAATCTATGCCCTTTCTCTCCAATTCCTTGCGTATTTTCAAAATGTAAAAAGGAAGCAGCAGAGCCATATTCTCTAGCTCGGAAACAGAATGTTGAACCGTCCCGGAAAAAGTGTATATTTAGTTAAGCCACAGATTTGTTGTTTTG
>CAZIMU010000308.1:0-1812 GCA_964540355.1 uncultured Fibrobacteraceae bacterium
TGTATTCAATACCCATGCTCATTTTCAAATCGTTTTCCAAACCTTCCATATCCCATGTTTCGGGATAGGAATTAGGAATCACATATTTGCTAACCTTTATATCTGCGGCATCTTCTATTCGGTTTGAAATTTCGGTTTTAATTTCTTCGCCCATTAAAATGGTACGGCGCAGAGAGTAGATAACCCTTCTCTGTTCGTTCATAACATTATCGTAATCAAGCAGATGTTTGCGGGCATCGAAGTTTTGCCCTTCAATTCTGCGCTGCGCATTGCGAACGCTTTTTGTTACCCACGGATGCTCAATAACATCGTCATCTTTGAAACCGAACCTGTCCATTATTTTCTTAACATTTTCACCACCGAAAATTCTCATCAAATCATCGTCTAGTGATAAATAATATTGCGAAGAACCAGGGTCTCCCTGCCTGCCAGAGCGGCCTCTCAACTGGTTATCTATGCGGCGGCTCTCGTGCCTTTCTGTACCGAGAACGTGCAAACCACCAAGCTCCACAACTCCGGGACCAAGCGCAATATCTGTTCCGCGACCTGCCATATTTGTGGCAACGGTTACCTTTCCTTTATGCCCGGCATATTGGATAATTTCCGCTTCTCTTCCGTGGTTTTTTGCGTTCAAAACATCGTGGGGAATATTAGCTATACGAAGCATCTTTGAGAGTTTTTCCGATTTTTCCACCGATATTGTTCCAACTAGGATTGGTTGACCTTTTGAGTGTCTCTCTGTTATGTCTGCAATTATTGACTTCCATTTTGCATCTGCTGTTTTATAAATTTGGTCTTGCATATCGTTTCTAATGCAAGGTTTGTGCGTTGGTATAACCCAAGTGGGCATATTGTAGATTTTCAAAAATTCCGTTGCTTCGGTCTCTGCTGTGCCTGTCATGCCAGAGAGTTTTTTGTACATGCGGAAAAGATTTTGGAAGGTTATGGTTGCAAGTGTTTGGTTTTCCCTGCGAATTTGCACGTTCTCTTTTGCTTCAATGGATTGGTGTATTCCCTCTGAATAACGACGACCTTCCATCAAACGGCCAGTGTTTTCGTCAACTATTACAATTTCTCCCTCTCTAACGATATAATCCACATCTTTTACAAAAACATTGTGAGCCTTTATAGCTTGCATAATATAATGCACCCAGTCGGAATGTTCTCCATAAAGACCTTTTATTCCCATTATGGATTCAATGTGATTTACGCCTTTTTCTGTTATTTGCACATTCTTGTGTTTTTCGTCTATGGTGTAGTCGTCATCTCTTTTAAGGCGTAGAACCAAATCGTTTGCCTTGCGGTATTTGTCGGTTGCATCTTCGGCTGCACCAGAAATTATGAGCGGTGTGCGAGCTTCATCTATCAAAATGGAGTCAACTTCGTCAACTATGCAATAATTCAAAACCCTTTGCACAAGGTCTTCTTTTTGCACCGCCATATTGTCGCGCAAATAGTCAAAACCAAATTCATTGTTTGTTCCATAAATAACATCGGAATTATAGCTCTCTCTGCGTTGGTCATTGTCTAAGCCGTGGATTATCAGCCCGACTTTCAATCCCAAAAATTTATAAACCCTTCCCATATTTTTGGCATCGCGCCCTGCCAAATAATCGTTTACGGTCACTATATGAACGCCATCACCAGATAGTGCATTCAAATAAACAGGGCAGGCTGCGGCAAGGGTTTTTCCTTCGCCTGTTGCCATTTCTGCTATTGCGCCTTCGTGCAAAATTAAACCGCCTATTATCTGCACTGGAAAAGGCATCATTCTAAAAGGCTTAACGGATTCGGGGTACATTTCCCTAATTT
>CAZIMU010000309.1:0-1811 GCA_964540355.1 uncultured Fibrobacteraceae bacterium
GTCAGCAGCCTACGCAATAGCATAGCTGCATCCTTAGCCGTAATATAGTTATTTTAGGAGGGGAAAATGAAATTTCTATATTACCCTTATGAACAACTAGGATAGGAGAAAAATGAAAATTGCTAATCCACCGAATGAACTAGATGAGAATAATGTACATCTTTGTTGAAGGGGAGGGAAACTTATAGGGGGTGGATCTGGGTTCAGATAAAAGATTACTTCTTCCTAACATTTTTCACCGTTTTCTTTACCTTTACCTTCGCCTTAACGGACTTTACCGCTTTTGTCGCTTTTTTCGCTGTTGCTTTTTTGGCGGTTGGTTTTGTAGCCGTAGCAGCCAGCATTTCTTTTACAGCAGATTTAGCCGCTGCAATGCGAGCCACAGGCACTCTGAATGGAGAACAACTTACGTAGCTGAGTCCCAAGCCATTGCAGAATTCAATGGAAGCTGGGTCTCCGCCATGCTCTCCGCAAATTCCGAGCTTTATGTCTGGGCGGGTTTTGCGACCGCCTTGAACGGCTATTTCCATCAGCTTGCCAACGCCAATTTGGTCTAGGGTGGCAAAAGGATTGCTTTTCACAATGCCTGCTTCTTTTTCATAGAATGGCAAAAAGTGCCCAGCATCGTCTCGGCTCATGCCCAGCGTGGTCTGAGTTAAGTCATTTGTTCCAAAAGAGAAGAACTGCGCGTGTTTGGCTATTTGCTCTGCCAATATTGCCGCTCTTGGAATTTCAATCATCGTTCCGACTTTATATTCCAGTACTCGTTTGGCAGCGGCAAATTCTTCTTTGGCCACTCTATTGACAAGTTCAAGCTGCAATTCAAGTTCACGCTCAAAACCTACCAAAGGAATCATAATTTCGGGTTTTGGAGATTTTTTATTTTTTGCCGCAACAGCGAGTGCGGCACGGAACAAAGCACGGCTTTGCATTTCGGAAATTTCGGGATACACAATACCCAAACGGCAACCTCTGTGCCCAAGCATTGGGTTGGATTCGTGGAGCGAATGAACCGTTTGTGAAACCCTTTCAAAAGGCACATTTAGTTTGCGCGAAAGATCCTCTATCTGATCTTTGTTCTGCGGCAAAAATTCGTGCAAAGGAGGGTCTAAATAGCGCACGGTAACGGGGCGTTCACCCATTGCATTGAACAAGCCCTCAAAATCTTCTTGTTGAATGGGCAAAAGTTTTTCAAGTGCTTGTTTAAAATGCATTATTGGAATGTGATATTCATTTTCCAACAAAACCGCATCGCCTGGTCTCTGCGCCAGCTTGGATTTATATTCTGCGTACTCCGCTGCAAAAATTATCATTTCGCGTACATAATCTATGCGATCGCCTTTGAAGAACATGTGTTCCGTGCGGCAAAGACCAATGCCTTCTGCGCCGAATGCCACCGCGTTTATAGCCTGTTCCGGTTGGTCTGCATTTGTGCGAATGCCTAGTTTGCGATATTTGTCTGCGAGTTTCATAACAAAATCGTATTCTGTGAACAATTCGGAATCTTTTGGAGCCATTGTTTTGTCTATCAACACTTGAATTAACTCAGATGGTGCGGTATCTATTTTGCCGTTCAAAACCTCGCCTGTGGAACCATTGATTGAAATGAATTCCCCTTCTTTAATGGATTTGTCGCCGCAGGTTAAAACTCCGGTATTGTAATTTATGTCAATTTCGGAAGCACCAACAACGCAAACTTTGCCCATTTGCCTTGCAACCACCGCTGCGTGGCTAGACACACCGCCTTTTGCGGTTACTATGCCTTTTGCTGCGAGCATACCGCGCAAATCTTCGGGGCTGGTTTCCACACG
>CAZIMU010000310.1:0-1802 GCA_964540355.1 uncultured Fibrobacteraceae bacterium
CTATCATTATAGCAAGCATACGCCCATTCTCTGCGTTCAATATCATTCCTATAAAGTTTTCCATGCGAGTCTCCATTTATAATATACAAAAAAATTCCACCACATATACAACCACCCCCAAACGCACGGGGTTCGGATTTACAGACAAGCCGTTGCTGGTAGCTTTGGAATTTCTATATTATGCCTGTGTAACTTGAAAAAGGTAAATTTATGCCTATTGCTGTTTTAGAAAAACCAAAAATTAGAGCAAAAGCTAGAGAGGCGTATGCAGAAGTGGAAAGGTTGGAAAAAGAAATTGAGGAAAAAGAGATAGAAAAAGAACTTGCTCTTAGCGAATTTGATTTTGCCATTGGCGATGTTGTTACACTTGGCGAATTAAAGACTTCCATTGAACGTAAATTTGGGTTTGAGTTGTGATTTCTAAACGAGCACAAAATCAAATATTCAAAATAGCAGAATATATAGGCGAGGAAACTTTGCAAGGGGCACAGAGTTGGTTGCGTTCTATATTTAAGGCTATTGAAAAAATTGAGAATAATCCTAGTATAGGGCATATATATATATGAACCAAAGCCTGCATATAAGAGATATAATGTGAAGTCATATTTTATTTTGTTTCAAGCAAAGAAAGATAAAAATGGGAAATTGTATGCCGAAATAAAATTGGTTTGGCATCAAAAAAGAATGTATCCAAAATTGTAGCGGTCGCCCTAAATGCTTAATCTTTCACGCAACGAACACTCATCAAGGAGCCATTACTCGCTGGGCTGCCGATTGTTACGTTTTTTGAAAAGTCGGTCATTCCCCACCAATAATTTAACCCGCTGGAACTCCACCATGAGCCGAAGTTGCCAACGTCGAAGAAACAGTCGGAACATTCACCGTTGAAGTTGCCGTCTATTAAGTGACCGCCAGGCAGAGCCGAAAACCCGTAATCGTCCGTGCCATTGTCTTCGTCCCAGCTATTTTTTGCTTTTAGTTTTTCTCCTGCAACATCTATGCCACCTGCAAAATTCACAAGTTCCTGCCAATCATCATCGCTAGGCAAATGCCAGCCAGAGGGACATATCGTCTTAGCCGTTTCCCAATCGTAAAGTCTGCCATACTTGACATTGTTAGCTTCTATCTCCGCGTTTGACAACGTAGCGTAAATATACTTGCCGCTTTTAATATCGTAATTTACCATTACTCTGCTACCTTCGCCATAACATCTGCTACCTGCAACATTGTAGTTGAGGTTCTCCAACATCCAAGTTTTGCTACCGATTTGCTTGGTTTTGTAATTCGCCATGTTGTTGCCCTTGTTGCCAACACAGCTACCGCCTCCGCCAACACCGCTACTGCCACCATCGTCGTCACCGCCAGAACAAGAAAATGTGAATACCAAAGCAAGCGAAACGCCTGCCGCTAATGCGAATTTTGAGAGGCTGTTTCTCATAATGAATTTTCTCCACCAAAGTACGTTGAATTTACTCAGTAATATATAAATTTTTGGGGAAGGGTGGAAAATAAAAAAGCAACCTCACGCGGAGGCTGCCTTTATTCAATTACAATTAGCTCTTAGTAGCTATTTGGATAGTCGTAGTAGTTGCCAACTTCAACATCTTCAAGCACGGCTATGGCATCGTCTGCGAGAATTGCAGCAGAGCAGTACAGAGACAAGAGATAAGAGGCAAGCCCTTTGTTATCCACTCCTTTGAAGCGAACGGAAAGACCTCTTCCCTGCTCGTTCTGCAAGCCTGTTTGGTACAAACCAACAACACCGCGTTTTGCTTCGCCGGTACGCACCAAAAGAATATTGG
>CAZIMU010000311.1:0-1798 GCA_964540355.1 uncultured Fibrobacteraceae bacterium
TGTGGTGAAAACCAAAGACAATGACGAGTGGAGAGTTGCAACTATTGCTGAGGGAAATATTCAAACATTCATAGACTTCACGGTGCTGTGATAACTCAAATTTTCTATCTTTGTTCCATGAAGAATTTTCTCAAAACATTCTCGGCCTCTGCGCTGGGAACAATTTTTGCTTTTGCTCTATTGTCTTTTGTGTGTGTGATTTCAATACTTTCAGTAGTATTCTTTTCCAGTTCGAGTTTTAAAAAAACTCCAACAGACTCCCCTATTTTAGAAATAAACCTCAAAGGAATCATAAACGAAAGAGAATCTTACGACCCATTATCGTTAGCTTTTTTTAATATTGGACTTAGAAATCAGGGATTAAACGATATTTTAGCCGCCATAAAAAATGCAAAAGAAAACGATAAAGTAAAAGGCATTTACTTAAACCTCGGCTTTGCCCAAACAGGCATTGCCACTATGCAAGAGATAAGAAACGCCCTTATAGACTTTAAAACCAGCAAAAAATTCATAATCGCTTATGGAGAAATAGTTTCGCAAAAAACCTATTACGTTGCCTCTGTTGCAGACAAAATTATTTTAAACCCCCTTGGAATGTTAGACTTCAAAGGGCTTGGCAGTATGCGTCAATATCACAAGGGCATTTTTGAAAAAATTGGCATAGAAGTTCAAACCTTTAAAGTTGGAACTTATAAATCTTATGTTGAACCATTCATACAAGAAAAAATGAGCAATAGCGACAGGGAACAAAGAAGCGTTTATATGAGCCTTTTGTGGAAAGAAATGTTAAGCGCAATTTCCAGCAGCAGAAACATTCCAGCAGAGTCCCTAAACCATTATGCAGACGAATATCTATTATTTTCCGCACCAGAAAATTTGGTTAAATATGGTTTAGTGGATTCGCTTGCATATAAAACTGATTTTGAAAATTCATTAAAAGAAATGGCAGGAATTGAAAAAGACAAAGATTTGAAATTCCTAAAAGTTATGGATATGCTAGACGATTTTGGCGGGACAAGCAAAGATAAAATAGCCATTCTGTATGCGGAAGGCGGCATTGTGAGCGATGCAGAAGAGGAATTTTATCCAAGCGGTGAGTCAATCACTGCAAAAACTTATTTAAAAGAGATAAAAAAATTGCAAAAAGACAGCTCGGTTAAAGCCGTTGTGTTCAGGGTAAATTCCGGTGGCGGCTCGGCTTATGCCTCCGACCAAATTTGGTACGGTATAAGGGAACTTTCAAAGGTAAAACCCGTTATTGCATCTTTTGGCTCTGCTGCCGCAAGTGGCGGATATTATATAGCCTGCGGTGCAAATAAAATCGTTGCCTCCTCTGCTACCCTAACAGGTTCAATAGGAATTTTTGGGCTTTTTCCAAGCGGCGAAAAACTTGCAAATAAAATGGGGGCTTCTTATGATGGAATTGGCACAAATAAAAATACCCTGCTCGGTGAGCAAGTGATAAGCATCCCTTTTTTGGGAGCAGGAATTTTGCCCGCCCGCCCCTTAAACGAAGGCGAGTTCAATATGTTGCAGGCTTATGTTGAACGCGGTTATGATGCGTTTTTGTCTCGCTGCGCTGAGGGGCGAAACAAGAGCAAAGCCGCTTTGGATTCTATTGGGCAAGGCAGGGTTTGGGCAGGTGTCCAAGCGGTTAGCATTGGGCTTGCAGATACCCTTGGCGGAATTGAAACCGCTTTGGAAATGGCGGCTAATATGGCAAATTTAGAGGATTATTCCATAGAAGAATACCCAAGAGCCAAAGACCCTTTTGAAAGATTCTTTGAAGAGGCTTTTA
>CAZIMU010000312.1:0-1779 GCA_964540355.1 uncultured Fibrobacteraceae bacterium
TCACAAAAGACAAAAACGCAAGAGGTATCAATAAAAAAATCACAGGCTTTTTCTTTGTTCTCATATAGCAAACCGAAATGGCAAGGCATATAACGGCTATGGTTTGGTTCGTTAAGCTAAAATAATTCCACAAAACAGAAAATCCATCGGTTATGTTGCTCCAAAATACAATCATAGCGCACACACCTAAAATAGGTATGCAAAGCAAAAAGCGGTCTTCAGAAGATTTTTGTTTTAAATGAAAAATATCAGAAATTAAAATTCTCAAAACACGAAGCGCGGCATCTGCGGTTGTGATTGCAAGTACTGCAACGCTAATAAGAATAATCTCCGATGCAAATTCGAAGTTTATCAAATTGTGAATTATCTCCGATAATATAAAAGCTCCATTGTTTTTTTGCGCAAGCTCAGGATAAAGGGAATAACCTATAACTCCAACCGCTGCCCATATCATTGCCAAAAAACCCTCTGCAACCAT
Source organism: uncultured Fibrobacteraceae bacterium (assembly GCA_964540355.1). Lineage (GTDB taxonomy): Bacteria > Fibrobacterota > Fibrobacteria > Fibrobacterales > Fibrobacteraceae > Fibrimonas. The sequence goes on from CAZIMU010000312.1 coordinate 479, forward strand.
CATTCCGTAAAAAGTTTGCTTGCAATTTTTCTCATTTGCCTCTATGCCTGCTGTAATTGAATTTTGCGAACCGTGAAAACCGCTTATCATTCCACAGGCTATTGTGACAAACAGCATTGGCAAAATGGGATACTCAAGGGGATGCCGCGTAAAGTTGCCTAAAAAATCATGGACATCAAATTCTGGAATCGCAGACAAATGCCCAGATATAAAGAAAAGAACAAGCCCAACGGAAGCTATTAAAATAAGTCCAAAAATATTGCTCAATTTAGAAACAAAAGAACTTATGGGAAAAAATGTGCTGAATATATAGTAAGAGAAAATCAAACATATACAGAGGATAAAAGCCTTGTCTGAAGTTGTTTGGCTAAACACGTGATTTGTGTTGAGAATACCAGAGCTAACATTTGTAAAAGATGCGGCAAGGGCAAAAAGAGCTATTATCATAAACAGGGTTGAAAAAGCCGCAAAAGTTTTATTCAAAAATTTCTTTGAAATTTCCAAGTATGAGCTTGCACCGTTTCGCAGCGATATCATTCCAGAAAAGTAGTCGTGAACTGCACCGCCGAAAATATTTCCGATTGGAATAATCAAAAACACCACAGGACCAAATTTTGCACCTAGAATAACTCCCACCACCGGACCAACTCCTGCTATGTGCAGCAAATGAATAAGCATGCACTTCCAATGGGGCAACGCCTGCCTGTCTTCAAACAGAGCGGCATTTTTCACAGCTGGTGTTGGACGCTCAGGCTCTACTCCGAATAATTTTTCTACCATTCGCCCGTAAGTGAAATAACCTACTGCAAGAATCACAAGTCCTATTAAAAAAGTTATCATTGGGAGGTTTCCCTTAAATCAGTTTCATTTTGTTGAGCATTTCTTCTAATAACTTCCGCTCCACAGGCTTTACCAAATAACCATCGCAATTTTCATAAAAAGCTTTGGTTTTGCTTTCTGGTTCTTCCAGCGCAGTTATCATAATTATACGGCTTCGTTTACTCGGTGGAGGGGTTTGGTTTTGTTCCAACGCATGCATTTCTCGCAAAGTTTCATAACCATCTTTTTCAGGCATCATCATGTCAAGACAAACCAAATCAAAAGGCTCATCGTTTCTCAGAGCTTCTTCAAAAAGTTGAATTGCCGAGACTCCGCTCATAGCTATGGAACATTCGCCGTGATCCTTTAATATGGATTGCAATAACTTGCAATTGAATATATCGTCATCTACAATGAGTGTTTTCATATCAGGATTGCCCGCTTAGGTTATCTATGTAGTGAACCATGCTCAAAACGCCAAC
>CAZIMU010000313.1:0-1747 GCA_964540355.1 uncultured Fibrobacteraceae bacterium
GGGCAGCATTTGCGCCCCATTTTTTTACTTTTACGCCGTGTCTCATTCTGCATTATCCTCTTTTAAATAGGCATCCACATCCATACCAAAACTAAGTCCCATTGAAGATAGCAATTCGTTTAGTTCTATCAAAGATTTTCTGCCAAAGTTTTTGTGCTTTAGCATATCGTTCTCTTTGTGGCGAACTAGCTCTGCTATTGAGCGAATTCCTGCCTGCCTCAAACAATTGCTGGAACGCACCGAGAGTTCCAAATCGTCCACCTGCAATTTTAGTTTTTGAATAATAGCCTGCACATCGCCATCAGGTTCAGCTCCGCCAGAACTTTCAAAATCGTCTTCAAAGTTTATGAATATTTCCAAATGGTCTATCAAAAGTTTGGCAGCATAAGCCAGAGCATCTTCTGGGTCTATGCTTCCATCTGTGGTTATATCTAGTTCCAAACGATTAAAATCTGTGCGTTCCTCAACTCTGGTATCGGAAACATACATAGCCACATTCAAAACAGGATTATAGTTGGCATCTATTAAAATTTCGCCCACAGGAGCATTTTCAGCAGCCCTTCTGCGGTCTGGATCGTCTGCGGGAACATAGCCACGACCAGAAGAAACCTTCATCTCTATGCAAAGAGAAGCGTTATCGCCGCTGAGAGTTGCTATATGCACTTCAGGGTTTAGAATAACAACAGCCGGATTTGCATCTATGTCTTTTGCCGTAACATCGCCTTCGCCAGAAACGTCAAGGCGCAAAGTCTCGTCTTTTTCGCTCAAAAGTTTAACGCGAATGGACTTGAGATTCAAAATGATGTCTGTTACATCTTCTCTAACGCCCGGAATATTTGCATATTCCTTTACCACCTTGTCTATTTTCACAGAAACAATGGCAGCACCTTGAATTGAAGATAGCAATGCTCTGCGCAAAGCATTTCCAATGGTTGTTCCCCAACCGCGTTCCAAAGCTTCTATTTCAAATTTCGCACGACGACCATTTTCCAAAACTTCCGTTTTCTGGAAATTCTTGGGCATTTTTAAAGATTTCCACACCATACAAGCCTCCTCCTTTTAAATTCTTCTTCTTTTTTTAGGGCGACATCCATTGTGCGGAATGCCTGTTACATCCAATATTTGCAACACTTCCAAGCCTGCATTTTTTATGGCACGAACAGCCGATTCCCTAGCTGGGCCAGCACCTTTTATGCGAACCATAACCTTGCGCATTCCAAGGCCAAATGCCTGCAAAGCGGCCGCCTCTGCGGCAACCTGCGCTGCATAAGGCGTGCTTTTTTTGCTGCCTTTGTAGCCAGAACGCCCAGGGGAATTGCCAGAAACCAAATTTCCTTTGGAATCCGTTATGGAAATTATGGTATTGTTAAAAGAAGCGTAAATATGGGCTACGCCTTGCACATCAATGCGCTTTTTGCTTTTTTTAACCTTAACCTCTTCGGGAGCTGCGGCCTCAGTTGCCGGAGCTGCTTTTTCTTCTTTGGTTTCTTCTGACACTTGCCTACTCCTTACTTCTTCTTGTTAGCCACGGTTTTCTTTGGTCCCTTGCGAGTACGAGCATTGGTGCGGGTACGCTGGCCCCTTGCAGGCAAACCTTTGCGGTGCCTTGAGCCGCGATAGCAACCAATGTCTTGCAAACGCTTTATGTTCAGGGTTATCTCTGCCCTTAACTGGCCTTCCACCTTATACTCCTCTTCGAGCATACGGCGTATTTTACCCTGTTCCTCTTCTGAGAGGGTTTCTACTT
>CAZIMU010000314.1:0-1735 GCA_964540355.1 uncultured Fibrobacteraceae bacterium
CATCTCCAAGCTTTCCATTCATAACATCTAGGATATATCTTTGGTACTGGCTTTCCGCTTTGCCAATATCGTGCAGTAATCCTGCCACATAAGCAATGTCTGCAAGTTCTGGGTTATGTTTCAGCAGTTCTTTTGCTATTTCTGCTGTTTTGAATGAATGCTCTTTTAACAAAAGCTTGTTTGATTTTGCGAAAAATTGTTTTGTTTTCATACTCTTTTTTGTCCTTTTGCTTGTTGCGGTGGTTTACCTCATTATTATTAATAAGGAATATAGAAAATTTCCAGATTTTTCATAGCCAACCTATAAATAACCCCGCAATAAAGCTAGTACATCCTTTTTAAATTCTATATTACCCCCACGAATTCACCACACCAAAACCCTCACATATCATCAAAACAAGGTTCTCCTTCTATAAACTCTGCCGGAAGACCTAATTTTGAAAAATATTTGCACATCGCTATGCAAGCAAACTTCTCTGACGAATAATGAGTGCCGCCAATTATGTTTATTTGATTTTTTTGTTCAAGAGTATGCACTTCCGCAGAATTTTCAGCTTTTACGGTTATGCCAGTTATTAAAGCCTTTATATTATTTTCAATCATTTCCTCAACGATAAAAACCTGATTTCCACCGCCCGCACATACAGCAACCGTGTTATCCTGTATTTCGCTGTTGCCATACTGATAAAGTTTCGTTTCGTGGCAAACGGCTGCTGAATATTTGCTATGAAGTTCGTTTATAGTTTTGCACTTGGTTTTTCCAATCACGCCGCAAACTGCCCCGCTATAATTGGCAAAGGGTTTTATGATTTCTATATCAAGAGCATCGGCAAGCGTTTTGCTCGTTGAATATTCGGAATAGTTATCCAATGGGTGATGCAAGCATACCTATACCAATCATCGCTGATTCCAGATTTAATGAAATCGTTGTCAAGGTGAGTGTAAATTTCTTTTGCTAACATATTACTCTCCCCTGCTTCCCCCATAAACCGCATAATTGTAATACTTCCACACCACATCAACATCACCAAACCCAACATCCATCAACCAATTGATATGATTCATCAAACTGGTCGGGCGGTCTTCTGATTTGTAATTCACTAGCCATTTATTTTCAATCTCTTCCAAGGAAACATTCTTATTCATAAACGCTTTCCATTTAGCCATATACAACTCTTGCAAATGCTCATTTGAACTCAGCACCACATCGGCATTGTAAAAAACGCCATTCTTATTCAATGCGTTATATATTTTTTGATAGAACATTTTTTTATCCTCATCGCTTTCCAAATGATGCAAAGCCAATGAAGAGACTATCACGTCATATTTTTTATCAAATTCCTCAGCTTCTGCCTCAAAATGGGTTTTAATTGTTTCAATTCTGTTCATAAATATTTTCCTCTTTACACCCAATCTTCCAATTTCAAGCCCTGTACCCTTGAAAATTCCCTTGTGTTATTCGTTACCAAAATTAAATTTAAAGACTTTGCATGAGCGGCTATTAAAGTGTCCAATGGACCTATTATACAATTTCTTTTTTTCAAATCAGTTTTTATAATTCCGTATTCTTTTGCTGCCAATTCATCGAATGGCACAACATTTATCTCAGATAAAAATTCCAACAAGGCTATAGAATTTCTTTCTGGAGACATACTATTCGCAACGCCGTGTTCTAATTCCGCTAAGGTTATTGAAGATATAGAGATACCCAAAGATCTATTTTCTCTAATTTTTT
>CAZIMU010000315.1:0-1735 GCA_964540355.1 uncultured Fibrobacteraceae bacterium
TGCGCTGTTTGCAAGAATCAGAGGAAGCCAAAGAAGCGGCAGCAGCAAGAGAAAAAGCATTAAAGGAGAAAATGGATAATTCTAGCATTTCAACTGACGTTCCTACCGAAAGTTCTAGCACTCCAACTAAAAGTTCCAACACCCCAACCGAAAATTCCAACCTCTCAGCCAAAAGCTCAGACTCTTCAACTAAAAATTCCAGTTCATCAACCGAAAAATCCCCCGACCTCTTAACTTGGCTAACAACCAACGTAAACTGGGGCTTAAGGCTTGCTTACAACGGCTCCACCGTGCTTTATGCAGGCGAAAACTACGGCTTAGGTCACGGTGCAGAAGCTGGAATAATCGCAAACATCCCAATACCAAACACTGCTGTGGAAATAAGCATAGGAGCAAACGGCATTTACAGAAAACCCTACACCAAAGAAATCATAGACCAAAATTCAGCCTACATAAAAAGCGAATTAATGGAATATGTAGGTAGTATTCCCATTATGCTCAAATACAACATATCCGATTTCTATGTGCAAGCCGGTGTCCAAATAGATGCCCCCCTAAAAATGGAAATGAAAACCATAAATGGAGCGGTAGAAACCTACGAAGAAGAAGTCCTCTGGCGAATCGACCGCGATCTAGGTGTGGCTTTGGGCTTAGGCTGGAACATAAACAAAAATTTTGCCCTTGATGCAAAAATGGTCGGCGGTATCTCGGAATTTAATAAAGATATTGGCGGATATAAACTTGTTCAAGGCAATGCCGGACTTAATTATTTCTTTTAACCTCAACCATAGGAGATAAAAAATGAGGATAAAACACACAGTCGCAACATCAGTGAGCATCGCAATGCTCGCATTCACTCAATACTACTACGAGTATGTCGAAAGGTGCGACTTCGCTAAGAACTACTTGCTTAGTGTTCGTTGAAAAGAATTTGCACCGTGGTGGTGCGAAAACCTTGCCAAGCCTCATTTCTCTGCGGAGATTCGGCGAGGGTAAAAAAACAAGCGGAGAAGGAAAGAAAAATATGGCTAGCACAAAAAAAGCTCCAAAGTTTCTAAAGCATTACACAAGCATAGAGACACTACACAAAATCCTAGGCAGCAAATCCCTGCTATTTGGCAACCCAAAAAAATGGCCCGATAGAAATGATGTAGCAGCAGTAGAAGCATTCTGTAAACTCAAAGGCAAAGGAACGCAAGCCAAAGTGATATGTTTCGCCGAAGGCGAAGAAATGATGAGCAACTGGACTGAACACGCCAAAAACGGCTGTTGCATAGAATTCAAAGTAGAAGAAATCCTAAAAAAAGCCAAAGGTCCAAATTTCCTCTCCAATTTCGTAAATTACAAATCCGCCAATGAACTCACAAAATCTTATTTAGAGAAAATAGGAACAAACAACATCCCCTTCATAAAACGCCGCCCCCACGAATGTGAAAAAGAATACCGAATAATCTGGTACGGCACAAGCAAAGAAACCCAAAAAATTACCATTGACGAAAGCGCAATAAAATGGATAACCCTATCCCCAAAAATCCCACACGCCAAACGAGAAAAACTCAAAATCGAACTTGAAAAAAAATACGGGATACCAGTAAAGTTGTCAAGGCTTTTTATGAATGATGATTGGATTAGCAAGTTTAAGCATCTAGGCAAATAAATCAGCAATCGGGCAAATCCTGTTAATCGGGGGCATCGGGGTTCAGACAAAAGTAGTAGCGAACTAACAAGAGCCTCA
>CAZIMU010000316.1:0-1701 GCA_964540355.1 uncultured Fibrobacteraceae bacterium
TATGTTTTTATTTATAAATTCAAAAACCAAAAATAAAATCGGTTCTCTATATCTTGAAATTATCAAATCATTTACCCTTGCTCTTTTCACCACCTGCTTAAAAGCAATTTCCTCTATTATTCCTTGCTCTTGCTTGCTCGCAGAAATATCGCGCCTAATGCTGGCTGCCATTGCCACTACATTTGGCGGGCATCTAAAGCAGGTTGTGAGGGGGAGTGGGTTTGCTTTTATGGTATTTTTAATTCTGCCAAAAGATTCTATGTCTGCTCCTGCAAAACCATAAATGCTTTGATAGGGGTCTCCAACAGCTAAAATTCTGCCGTCTTTTTGCCCATATTTGAGAACCACCGCAAGCTGAGATTTTGATAAATCCTGACATTCATCTATAAACAAAAATGAATATGTTCTTGATGCTCTCAAATTCCAAATAAAAGGCAAATAAAGCATATCTGTGTAATCTATAATCAAAGCATCTTTTGCCACAGCATTTCCAGCATAGAGCAAAATTTTGCCACATTCAAAATAAATTTCAATTTCCCTATTAAAGAACTTGCTTTTGATTTCCTCTTCTGTGAAAAAATTAAAATGCTCCACCAAATTCTTGAATTTCTCAATATCGCAAGGAGTCAATGTCGCTCTTATTTTTTGGTTCATATCCAATAATCTATCTTTGAATTTATGAATTATATCTTTAACAGCAAATTGCTTATAACTCTCTATTTCGTTTAACTCATAACCTTTTATGCGCAAAAGTTCTTCTACATATACTTGAATTTCTCTGTGTACTCCTGTGTCTTTGTTTAGAATAGTCCAGTATTTTGATTCTTGCGGAACAAATTTTTTTCCTGTGTTGTTATTGTCTTTTAATATTTGAAAACCCAGAGCGTGAATTGTTTTCACCGTTACCTGATTTAATCCCTGTTTGTTGAATTTATTTGCAATTTCACCTTGTATGCTTTTATTAAATGCGCAGAAAAGAACATTGGTTTTATCTTCAACATATTTTGCGCACTCCATTATGGTTGTGGTTTTTCCAGCTCCCGCAACTGCATCTATTATTCCGTGCCCCATTCCGCTTTTCACAAAAGCAAAAATATTTTTCTGTTCATTTGTAAAATTTACCGAATCATTTTTAACTTCTGTTTTGACTTCTGCTTTTACCTCTGATTTAATCTCTGCCTTAACTTCGTGTTTAACCTCTGTTTTAATTTCTGCTTTTATTATTTTTGGCGGAGAAGGTATTATTTCCGCATCAATTTGTTTTTTTGGCATTTGTTTTTCTGCTAAAACCTTTGTTAAGCAATCAAAGGCGGCTAATTTCATTTCGTTTTCGTTTGCATTTTTTCTCGAACTCCATTTCTCAAAATCCCCATTTTCGCTTTTAACAAAAGCACTCCACATTCCATCTCTCTGTTTCATAACAACAAGAAAACCATCGGATTTTATATATTGATTCCCATTTTTTGATATTTTCCATTTCCTCTCCAGCCAATTTTTTCTTTTATTCATTCGGCTTCTCATAAAAGCATCTCTTTCCTTAGCCTTTTGCGGGTCGCCTTCCATTTTCCCTGCACATATACAACCAACCGTCAACGTATATCTAGAACTTGGATGCCGCATATAATGAGCATAGCGAATAATTTCCCGCTCGCACATTTGGCAAGTCATAACAGGTTCGCCTAAATCCTGAATATCAATACA
>CAZIMU010000317.1:0-1696 GCA_964540355.1 uncultured Fibrobacteraceae bacterium
GCGGAAAGAATAAAATCCGTTGATATAAACGCTGTTAAAAGCGATGTTATGCCTTTTTTGAAAAATCCTCAAGATACGGAAATTTGGAGTGAGGATTATTTTTTGGAGTTGGCAGAGCGGATTTTTTTGTGATATTGGTCACTGGAAATGGAATTCCTTGTGTAAATCCTCAAAAATCTGCTCAATAGCTGCGAACAAATTTTTGGTCTTGACCTACGAATGAAACCTGCGCCTTGTACAAGGTATTTTTATGCTTATAACCGAAAAACTTAATAAGAAACAAACTTTTTATGCTTATAACCGAAAAACTTTTATATATTATGCTATATGGAAGAACTTTTCGGCAGGGCAAATACCCTTAGGCAAATAGAGCCTTTTGTAAATAAACCTTTTATAAAGGTGATAACGGGAATTCGCCGTTCTGGCAAATCCTCCATTCTGCTTTTGCTTGCAAAGCACTTAAAAGAAAAAAGAATTTCAAGCGAACAGATAATTTTCATCAACTTTGAGGATATGGAATATGCAGAGCTGGATACCGCCCAAAAACTCCATAAATTTATCAAAGCCCAAATGAAAACTAAAAGGAAATACTATATCTTTCTAGACGAAATTCAAGAGGTTCAAAATTGGGAAAAGGTAGTCAATTCCTTGTTGCAGGGCAAAAATGCGGATATTTATATAACAGGTTCAAACTCAAAATTACTGTCTTCCGAGCTTTCAACATACATTGCAGGGCGTTATGTGGAGTTTCAGATAAAACCGCTCTCCTTTGCGGAATTTAGGGAGTTCAATGGCAAAACATCCGTGGAAAAAGATTTCAAGGATTTTTTGCGAAAAGGTGGGTTCCCGGCGGTGAACATTTATCCATATAGCGAAACGGAAATTCACAGAATTGTATGCGATATTTACAACTCGGCTATTTTAAGGGATGTAGTTCAAAGAAACAACATCCGCAACGTTGAGCTTTTAGACAGAGTTTCCAAATTTGTATTTGACAATCAGGGAAATTTATTTTCGGCAAAGAAAATCGCAGATTATTTCAAAAGCCAAAACAGAAGCGTTGATATTGAAACCATTTACAATTACTTAAACGCATTGGAGCAAGCATTTGTTGTGAAAAAAATTCCACGTTTTGATATTAAAGGAAAAGAAGTTTTAAAAACGCAGGAAAAGTATTTTGCAGGCGATCATTCACTTGTTTATTCCATTATGGGTTATAAAGATAGGTTCATTTCTGGCATTTTGGAAAATGTGGTTATGCACGAAATGGAAAGGCGGGGTTATAGGGTTTTTGTTGGCAAATTAAATGGTGCAGAAATAGATTTTGTGGGGGAGAAGCAAAACAAAAAAATTTACGTGCAGGTATGCTATCAATTAAATTCACAAGATACCATAAGCAGGGAATTTTCATCACTTGGTCTTATAAAAGATAATCATCCAAAATTTGTTGTTTCTATGGATGCGTTTTTTAAAGATAACATAAACGGTATTGAACATCGGTTTGTGGGGGAATTTTTGTTGGAGGAGTGGTAGTGCAAAATATCCTAAAACCCAATTCTCCTATTCCCGTAAGGCTCCTTTGCTAAAGCTATTTCGCTCAATTCCTTCGCAATAATATCCACAGTAAGCTCGTTTTTTGGAAGCCATTGCAGGCGTTTATATACCGCATAAAAATCGCCAGGTGCAAGACATTCCA
>CAZIMU010000318.1:0-1678 GCA_964540355.1 uncultured Fibrobacteraceae bacterium
GCAAGCTCTCCCCAAAGGTGATTTTGTATTTGAAAAGGCTATTGCCAAACCAGGACTCTCTTTTATATGCGAGGTAAAAAAGGCTTCGCCCTCAAAGGGAGTAATTGCGGAAAATTTTCCTTATTTGGATATTGCCTGCGAATACGAGGCAGCTGGAGCTAGTGCAATTTCTGTTCTAACCGAACCTGATTTTTTTATGGGAAGTGATTTATATCTAACCGAAATATCAAAGGCGGTAAAATTGCCGCTACTGCGAAAAGATTTTATCATAGACCCTTACCAAATATACGAAGCAAAAACCATTGGTGCATCTGCGGTGCTGTTTATTTGTGCTTTGATTGATGCAAAAACATTGAAGGAATATCTTGAAATTGCAAACGAATTGGGATTATCGGCGTTGGTGGAAACTCATGATGAAAGCGAGGTGAAATTTGCGCTTGAAGCTGGAGCTAGAATAATAGGCGTGAATAACCGCGATTTGAAAAATTTTGAGGTTGCTCTTGAAACAAGTGCAAGGTTGCGCAAATTGGTTCCAAATAATATATTGTTTGTGGCGGAGAGCGGAATAAAAACTAGAGAAGATATTTTGGCACTTGGCAATGTGGATGCAGTTCTCATTGGAGAAACGCTTATGCGAAGCAAAGATAAAAAATTGGAGTTGGATAGGCTAAGAGGCACTGAATGATCTCCATAACCCCTGAAATTCTACGACAAGAACTCAGCCCCGTTCAATATGAAGCCGCCCTTGCCGTTGATGGTCCAATGCTAATTTTGGCAGGGGCAGGGTCTGGCAAAACTCGCACCATAGCATATAAAATTGCGCATTTAATCTCTTATCACAATGTGGAAGCAAGGCGGATAGCAGCCGTAACTTTTACAAATAAAGCCGCAAAAGAGATGAAAGAGAGAATCGCAAAAATTTTGGAATATCCGCACATTCGCTTGGACTGGATGGGAACTTTTCACAGCCTTTCCGTGAAAATTTTAAGAGTGTGTCTTGAAAATTCCGCTGTGGCAGAAACGCTGAAATGGAAATACACCAAAAATTTTTCCATTTACGATGATGACGACCAAAAAAAATTATTGAAACTAATTGCCGTTCCAAAAGAAGGTGATTTAGCAAATGCGGCACGGATAAAAAAAATCGCATGGGCAATTTCGTCTTGGAAAAATAGAGGTGTTTCCCCCGAAGAAGCACAGGCAGAAAGCGTTTTTGAAGACCAGAAAATTTTAGCGAGCTATTACGAAGAATATCAAGTTCTATTGATGAATTCAAATGCGATGGACTTTGACGACTTGCTTTTGCGCGCTGCCGATATTCTGAGAAAAGTGCCATCTGTTGCAGAGCAATTCTCCGAACATTTTAAATATATATTTGTCGATGAATATCAAGATACAAATGATGCGCAATACATTTTACTAAAATTGCTGCTCTCAAACGGCAACAAAAATATAACCGTTGTGGGAGACGATGATCAAAGCATATATGGCTGGCGCGGTGCGAATTTAAATATAATAAGAAATTTCCACCGCGACTTTGCACCTGTGAAAATAGTTAAACTAGAGGAAAATTACCGTTCTAGCTCAAACATCGTTAAGGCTGCTGGTTCTGTTATAGCAAACAATAAACGCCCAAAAGAGATGGAAAAAAATGTTTTTTCAAATCAGGAAAAAGGCT
>CAZIMU010000319.1:0-1664 GCA_964540355.1 uncultured Fibrobacteraceae bacterium
GAGCAAATGGCTTATGCCGCAGGCAAAGCCGCACTTGACAAATTTGTTAAAGATACATCGCCAAAACTAAAAGCCTCAAATGTAACTCTGAATTTGCTAGACCCTGGCTGGCTCCGCACAGACTTGGGAGGCCCAAATGCTCCAAACGCTGTAGAATCGGTAATTCCTGGTGCCATAGCAGTCGCATTCGCAAATAATTCTGTGAATGGTAAATGGATCAATGCACAGGATTATGCGGGTTTGTCTTTGGAAGCGGCAGTGAGAAAACTGGAGAGATGATTTTAAAGGGTGTTGACAAAACCCCAAAAATTTACTATATTTAAAGCCTATGAAAAGGACTTTTCAACCGCATAATCGCAAACGTGCCAACAAACACGGCTTTAGGCACCGCATGGAAGACCGCTGGGGTCGCGACGTACTTAGTTCTCGCCGCTCCAAAGGCAGAAAAAGGCTCACCATAAGTGATGAGTTATACAAAAAATAACCGTTAAGACTAGTTTTGGGCACTCTTAGGAATTTTCGCTTTCCATCGCAGGATTCTTATGATATTGTGGCATCTAAGGGCAAAAAGCTGAGAATTGGCTTTTTAAGCCTAAGAATTATGCCTGCACCCGATACCTGCACCAGATTTTGCTTTGTTGTTAAAAAGAAAAGCGGAAATGCCGTTTTTCGCAATAAATGTCGCCGAGTTTTGCGTTCTGTGTTATTCAAAGAAGCAAAAAAATTCAAATCGCCTATTTGGATTATGGCCCTTGTTGAAATGAGGCAGGCGGATGCAAATTGGGGGGCTTTGAGAGAAGATGCTGGAAAGCTGGTGGTTGAGCTATGTTGATTAAACTCATAAAATTATATCAAAAGGTGCATCCAGCTTTTTTTAGTGGGTGTTGCAGGTTTTACCCGACTTGCTCAAACTACGCAATAGAAGCATTGGAAAAGCACGGCGTGTTAAAAGGCATTTGGCTCACCGTAAAGCGAATCTTGCGCTGCCAGCCCTTTTGCAAAGGCGGCTTTGACCCTGTTCCCTAGCGTTTACTATATTTCCCCCATGCCTTTAATTCAAACTGATATTGAAACATTTGAGCAAATTGTTATAAATGGCTCTGCGGAAAAAGCCATTGTGGTTGCTTTTGAGGCATCGCCTGCTCTGGAAAAACTCGCCAACGAACTGAAATTCACAATAGCAAAGCTAGACCCCGAAGACCCCAACAACCAACAGCTTGCCGCCTACCTGCGACTAAGTGCTATAAGCGATATTCGCATTTTCAAAAACAGGCAAATAGTTGCCAACATAAATGGATCTCTTCCCGAAGCAGAGCTAAAAAAACAGCTTTTGCCGTTTTTCTTATCAGAAGAAGAAAGCCTGCTGCTAAATGCCGAAGAAGCCATAAATTTTGGACAGGCAAGTGCGGCTATAAAAATTCTGCAAAAATTATTTGAAAAAAATCCAAGCAATAAAAAGGGTTGTTATCTGCTGGCAAAAGCCAAAGTTATGACCGGAAAAAAAGAAGAGGCAAAAACTTTATTGCAAAATATAAAAGAAGGCGATGATTTTTACAATGAATCAAAATCCCTTTTGGAATTAACGGAATTTTACGAAGATACAAAACCTCCTTACGACAAGGCTTATAAATTGGCATCCCAAAACAAATACAAAGAAGCCCTGG
>CAZIMU010000320.1:0-1611 GCA_964540355.1 uncultured Fibrobacteraceae bacterium
TAACAGACATTTGGTAAAGGTTTTGTATATGGGCGTTCTTACTGTTCTGTTTATTTTGGTTCAGACAAAGGGCAGACCCTACCCATTAAACTCATTCTGCGCTGCGGCAATACCTTTCGTTAAATACGTCTCGCACAAATCGGGAATTTTTCCGAGAACCTGTTTGCAAAGCTCCGCATCATCTTTGCTTATGGCAGAGAGAACCCAGTTTATCAAATCCCAATGCTCTGGGACTTTTCCAGCTCCAATGCGGACACGCGCAAAATTTTGCCCTATATGCTCCACGATGTTTTTTAAGCCGTTTTGCCCGCCTGCGCTGCCGCTTGGTCTTATTCGCATTGTGCCGCAAGCTAAGTTAATATCATCGCTGAATACTAGCAAATGTTCCGGCTTTGCTTTGTAAAAAGAAAGCAGGGCTTGAACGCTCTCGCCGCTCAAATTCATAAAGGTTTGCGGCTTTGCTAACAGAACATCTTTGCCTGCGATGTTTATTTTTTGAGTTTCGGCTTTGCACTGGGTTTTCCAAATTGCACCATTTGAATATTTTGCAGACAAACTGTCTATGGCCATAAAGCCTAAATTATGCCTTGTGTTAGCGTATTTTTGCCCCGGATTGCCCAAACCTACAAAGAGATGCATATTAAATTCTTGTGTCTGTTGGCAGGTTTCTCTGACCCGTTATGAATTGCTTTACAAATGGATTTTCGGTGTTTTTTATTTCGTCAACTGTGCCTATTTCAATTATGCGACCTTTGTAAAGCATAGCGATGCGGTCTGCTACCTTGAATGCGCTAACCATATCGTGGGTCACCACAACAGAGGTCACGCCTAGCTTAGACTGCATATCCAAAATCAAATCGTTTATAACATCGGAAGTGATAGGGTCTAGACCTGTGGTTGGTTCGTCATATAAAAGTATTTCGGGGCTAAGAGCTATGGCTCTAGCCAGCGCAACACGCTTTTTCATGCCGCCGGAAAGTTCGTTTGGCATTTTTGTGCGGAACTCCGGCACCAAATTTATGAGTTTCAGTTTTTCGGTCACTGTGTCTTGAACCTGTTTTTCGGTAAGTTCGGGGTGGTGTTCTCGGAGTGCAAAGGCTATGTTTTCGCCTGTGTTCATTGAGTCAAACAAAGCTCCCATTTGAAAGAGCATTCCCATTTTTCTGCGTATTGTGTGGGTATCAAAAAATTTTGGAGTGGAAATTGTCACATTGTCAACGCTCACTTCACCGCCATCGGGTTGCAAAAGACCTATCATGTGCTTTAATATAACGGACTTTCCACCACCGGATTGCCCTATAATCACTATTGTTTCGCCACGCCTAATGTCCAGATTCACATCCAACAGAACATCTTGCTTGCCAAAGCTCTTTCGCAAATTGCGGAGCTTTATCATAATGTCGTCTTCACGAATAGCTACATTAGGCATATATTAGCCTTGCTATTTCTTTTTGGCATCCTTTTTAGGCTTGGCCTCTTCTTTTTTGGCAGCAGCGGCTGGTGCAGCAGCGGCGGCAGGTGCTGGGGTTGCGGCGGCAGCGGCTGGAGTAGCGGCAGCAGCTTCAGTTTCTTCGCGACCTTTGGATATGGTGAATATAACCGTGCGTTTTG
>CAZIMU010000321.1:0-1586 GCA_964540355.1 uncultured Fibrobacteraceae bacterium
TAGGTAAGAATAGAAATTTGCTTTAAAAAAAGCACGAAAAGTTAAGTAAGATGCACAAATTTGATGCTAAGATGCATTGTCGGCTTGAATGTGGGTGGAAAAATTTTTTCTATATTATCATATAATGGTATCTTCCAAAAAAAAGGTTTACATAGAAACCACAATACCAAGCCTTATCACTGCGAGGGCTAGCAGAGATATTGGAAATTTGTATCACCAAGAAATAAGCAGAGAATTTTGGGAAAATGAAAGGCATAAATATGACCTATTCATAAGCAAGTATGTGCTTGAAGAGTGTAGCAAAGGCGATGCTGATGCGGCAAAAAAGAGAATGGAACTCCTAAAAGATGTTACTCTTTTGGATATAAATAGAGAAACTGAGAAACTAGCCGAAGAATATTTTAAATGTTTGAACATTCCTGAGAAAGCTAAAACAGATTGTTTTCACTTGGCAGTATGCGTTGTTAAAAAAATTGATTTTTTGATAAGTTGGAATATGACACATTTAGGATATCCCACGTATTCAAAGATAGTTCTATACAACGGTTCTCACGGATTGTGGCTGCCTGAATTGCTAACGCCAGATATATTTATGAAAGTTCAAAAAGAGGAGGCTGAAAATGGAAAAGTATAAAGAGTTGGACGATCCCATAGACGAGGTTTATCGTGTTCGTCTTGCTTTATTGGAAGAGCACGGCGGAATAGAGGGGTATCACGCATATTTGCGCGAAACTGGTCCTAAGTGGGAAGCGATGGGGTTTCGATTTGCAGAAGATAAAAATGGATAATCACTATAACGATACCATTGAAGAAGAATGCAATGAGCTTAGAAATAGGCATTAGGATCATTGTTTATCCAATTCTCTGCAAGGCACAGGAATTGAGTCGCAGGGTGCTTTAATACACACAACCTTTTTCTTGCACATCGGCTCTTTAATAGTGCAAGAAATGGTGAATGCTAAGGCAAGCCCAAAGGTTGCCATTAATGTGATTTTCCATAAAAATTTAGACATTATATTATACCTCTATGCCAAATATAAAAATATGATGCTAAGATACATTCATCTCATATAATCTCTGTTTTATATCTGAAATATATCTTCTTGTAACGCATAAAAAAGCGCCGTTGGATAATGTCGCTTCAAAACAATTATTGTCTAATGGTTTGAATTTATCCAGTTTGTTAAAATTAGCAATACAATATTTGCTAACTTGCATAAAACCATTGTCCTTTAATTTTTCATATATCTGATACAAACGACTTTTAACAAAATAGCTCTCTTTTTTGCAATAGACAATAGTTTTTCCATTAACGCTTTCAATATAATAAATATCAGAAATATTTACCATTTTTACACTATCTCCTGAATAGCACTCTATTTGCATATCAACCGATTTTATCGATGAGATAATGCGTTCTACAATTTTATTCTTTATAGGATATATAATTAATATTTCTATATCTTTTTTCAAAGAATTTTGTTCAAGATTGATAATCATAAATTGTCCTGCTATATTTATAGGCATATAACGGAAAAACTTTAAAAAAGTCAAGCAAGATGCACAAATTTGATGCTAAGATGCAC
>CAZIMU010000322.1:0-1586 GCA_964540355.1 uncultured Fibrobacteraceae bacterium
ATTACTTGAAAAATCAACGCACCGAAATTTCTACAAATCAGGTTATTGAATATATATCTGCGCTTTTAGATGCTTTTGTGATTCACAAAGTTGATAGATACGATATTGTGGGGAAAAAATTATTTGAGCGCGGTGAAAAATATTATTTTGAAAATATGGGCATACGAAATGCGATAGCAGGCTACAGATTGCAAGACCGAGCTATGCGCTTAGAAAATGTGGTTTTTAACCATTTGCTGTTTTGCGGCTATGATGTAAAAGTTGGGATTTTGCAATCCGAAGAGGTTGATTTTGTGTGTTCAAAGAATGGAGAAACCCTTTATGCGCAAGTAGCTATGGAACTATCCAAAGCAGAAACCATTAATAGGGAATTTGGAAATCTATTGAAAATAAAAGATAACTACCCAAAAATCGTAATTTCTGCCGATAAGTCTTTTGAAAACACTTACGAAGGCGTGGAACATATTTATATTAGGGATTTTTTGTCAAAGGTTCCGGCGAAGTCAATACTAATTTAAAACGCCTCGTTTATCTGAACAGACATTCCCATTTTTTTTCTATCTATCAAACTCAAATCCCCACGAAGGTGGGTTTTGTTGTCTTTGTTTATCAAAAATCTGCCGCCTATGCCAATGGAGTTATGCCACTTGTTATCACTAAGCTCCGCCACGTCTTTTCCTACTTTTGCCGCATCATAAAATAACACTCCTTTGCATCTCCAAAAAAGATGTGTTCTCAGCTCGGATTGCAAAACCCAAGCAGTTTTATCTGCCAAAAGACCTTTTCTCAAACCCCTGAGCTGCCCTACCCCGTCTGGTTGCGCCAAGCGGTCGGGGGGAACATCGCCGTCAAAATCTTCTAGATAAGAGCCAAGAGCCAAAACGCCTTCTGGCAAAAAGGGCAAGGGGATATACATTCTTGTATCCATGTTTTTCCATATAAAACGATTTGCATTGAAAGATATATGCCGGAACTGAACAAAACTGCCTTTGCGAGGCCAGTCGTTTTTTTCTGCGCTGTTGTATGTTAAATTATAGCCTATTCCAACTCTTTGGGAGTTTTTCCACTCATTGTCAAAAGTGATATATTCCCAATCCGTTTCAATTCCGTAATTGAACTTGCCTTGGAAAATTTCCGGCAAAAGAAAATCCGTTCCAAAAGCAAGCGGAATACGGATGTTTTTTGAAGTGTAAATCTCATATTTGGTTTCATCTAAATCATTGCCAACTCCAAAAAATTGCGTGGGCCAATTTGCGAGATATATGTGCGATAAAAATTTCCAATGCTCTGTTTCGTAAATGAATCTGTTTATTATGGTTGCTTGTTTTTTAAAAGAAGTCATCATCACCAAAGCATCGTTGCTGCCGATGCTGCTACCGTCACTAGAAGGAGGCACAATGAAAAACATCGCGCCCGCACCCAAAACAATTCCAGTTTCTTCGGAATAGGCGCCAACGGGCAATACTATAAATTTCTTGAACTCAAATAAATCGCCATCCTCGCCTGCTTGCGCAAAAAGCGAGGAATAACCGATTGCTAAAAAAAATAGAATTGCAAAAAACACTACGGCTTTGCCGATTTTTCCA
>CAZIMU010000323.1:0-1577 GCA_964540355.1 uncultured Fibrobacteraceae bacterium
TTGAATTCTCCCTTGTTGGCAGCATTGTAGGCATCCAAAGCATCGCTCACATCTCGCAAGAAAGAGTTTAATGCTTTGAGTGTCTTCATATTGCTGGCGGTTTTCTCATAGTCAGCCAAAATGTTCATATAGGAGACCGTATTGGTGTGCAAAAGATCGCCTTTAAGCTTCAGCCCATCATTTACCTCAGCACCTATATTATTAATTGACACCAAAGTCTTTTGTATGTTGCCATCGTTGAGTATTCCCTGTAGCCCAGATATTATGTTGTTAATTCTTGCTATTTGGGTATTTATCGTGTTAGCGCCGCTGGTACCTGTAATAGTAGCGGTTAGCGAAGCGAAGGCACTGCCAAGGTTTTGACCGAAGGCTTTGTAAAGAACGTTTGTGGCATTCAAAAAGGCTATATCCTTGTTATAGGGGTCTAGCTTTGTGGCTGCGAAGCTTTTGTTCGGGTCAACGTCAAAAAGCAACACGTTTTTACCGTTGTAATCGGTGTTATTGGCAATGCGGTTTATTTCCTTAGTGAGAGCTTGGAACTCGTCGTTAAGGTACATACGCTCGGTGCTTGTCAGAGTATCGTTGGCGGATTGAACCGACAACTCCTTCTGTCTTTGCAACATATTGGTGATTTCACCAAGTGCGCCTTCCGCTATTTGCAAAGCTGCCTGCCCGTCTTGGGCGTTTCGCTTTGCCTTACCCAAACCGCGAATTTGGGTTCTCATCTGTTCACTCATCGCAAGACCTGCGGCATCGTCTTGGGCACGATTGATCCTTAGACCTGTTGAGAGTTTTTCCAATGACCTAGCCATTGCATTGTCGTTTAAAGACAACGATTGCTGAGTCACCATAGCACGAATGTTATGGTTGATTTGCATAGGATTTGACCTCCATGTATTGTTCAAACCGCAGATTTCCCTTCCGCGGTGCCAAACCCTCTCCGGCATTCGCCGGCAACCCAGATTTTGGCATTTAGTCCTTTCGGTTATGTTATAGGAAGATTTAATGCTAAACTTTAGCATTATTTTCAAAAAAAGCAATTTTTTTTGCTTTGCCGCATATTTAGGGTTTTTGGGATGTTGCTACGCTATATGCAATAGGCAAAATCCCGCTCTAAATTCCTCTCCACTCTTGTTATAGGTTTATTTTAAGCAGAACTTTAGTTATTTTTAATAAAAAACATAGATTTTTTTCGTTTTGCAGGCAATGTTAAAGCAATAGTTAAAGTAATATTTAAAGAAGAAAATAAAACGGATAAATTGCTAAAGTTAAATCAAAAATAAACCTATAACATTTATAGAAAGAACTAAATGTCAAACATGAGTTGAGGAAAGTTCCAGAAAATTTATGGTTGATTTTTTACATAGAATTTGACCTCCATGTAATGTTCAAACCGCTTTTTTCCCAAGCGGTGCCAAAAGTCTTCTGGTATTGACTCAGACATATTTTGGCATTTAGTTTCTTTCTTTAAACTTTGTTCTCTTTAGTAAATGCTGATTAAGATATTTTGTAAAAAAGGAAAAAATTAGCAAATTCCCCGCTCCTAGCGGGGTGGCAGCGTAGCTGACGGGGTGTGC
>CAZIMU010000324.1:0-1572 GCA_964540355.1 uncultured Fibrobacteraceae bacterium
GCTCCAAAAGATTGCTTTTTTCGCTGAACAGCCTTGTGAAAACGCTATCCTTGTGGTTGCGATTGGTTTTGGCTTCGGTCATTTTGAACCTCCATTTTTTTCGTTACCTATTAGACGTAAAAAAACGGAAATTTTTCCAAAAAATCTTCATTTTGCAAACAGTTGTTTGCATTTTTGTGCATTTTTTTTGAATTTCGCTCATTTCGGCTTCGCTCAATGAGCGAAAAGCCAATAATTTAACGCGGGATTCCCAGCGAATCTTGCAGTCGAGCAATGGAATCTGCTTTTTTTTGCAAAACGGCTTCGGTTTCTTTAGCTTTTTCTATTAAAGCTCCATAGGAACCGACGGCTTTTTCAATAACAGCTTTCTCGCTATTAGCCTCTTTTTTTTCGCAAGAGAGCAAGAGCAAGGCAAACGAGGCAAGCACAATAATAACTCTGAACATAATGTTAATATAGAAATTCATATCCCATATCCCTTGTCCCATATCCCAAAGAGAGTTCATCAGCATTTTACTATATTACACCTATGCCAGTAAATTTTCCCACAAAAAAAGACAACCTTGTTATAGAGGTTGTTTCTCCTATAATTGAACACGGCAAATATGCGGTGCATAGAGTGCTAGGTGAATATGTTACCGTTCAGGCAGATATTTTTAGGCACAGTCACGAAAAATACGATGCTGCAATAGAATATAGGCATTCCTCGCAAAAAAAATGGGAACGCGCTCCAATGAAATGTGGGGATAACGATTTGTGGGAAGGCTCCTTTCAGGTTCAAAAACTTGGCATTTATCAATATAAAATTATAGCTTGGACAATTTCTCCTCCTGATGTTCCCACGGAAAGCGAAATATTTACAGCAAGGGTGGACTCTGTTTGCGCAAGGCAAGGCACTTGGTACGAAATGTGGCCCAAAAGTCAGGGCAAAAATCCAAACAAGTCTGCCACTTGGGCAGACTGCGCAAATCGTTTGGATTATATAAGTTCTTTGGGTTTTGACACCGTTTATCTGGTACCTTTCCACCCCGTTGGCGAAACAAACCGCAAAGGCGCAAACAATGCCCTTAAAGCAAAACCAGGCGATCCTGGTTGCCCTTATGCCGTTGGCAACTCACGTGGCGGGCATTTTACCGTTGACCCAGAACTTGGAACAATGGAAGAATTTGAAAATTTTATCTCTGCCTGCAAACAACGCGGCTTTAAGCTGGCTATAGACATAGCCCTTAATTGCAGCCCCGACCACCCTTATGTGAAACAACATCCCGAATGGTTTTTTCACGAAGAAGACGGCTCAATTAAATTCGCAGAAAACCCGCCAAAAAAATACGAAGATATTTATCCCTTTGACTATTACAACGAAAATTATCAAGAATTGTGGAAAGAGATAAAGAAAATAATTCTCTTTTGGGCAGACAAAGGCTTTGATATTTTCCGCATAGACAACCCACACACAAAACCTTTTCCCTTTTGGGAATGGCTAATTGGTGGGGTAAAAGAAGAACGCCCAGAGCTTGTGTTTTTGGCGGAAGCCTTTACCCGCCCCAAGATAATGAAGCGTCTTGCCAAAGT
>CAZIMU010000325.1:0-1561 GCA_964540355.1 uncultured Fibrobacteraceae bacterium
TAGAAAATGTAGAAATTTTCTACCTTACCCCCATGCCCATAATATACACGCTAACTGATGAATCGCCCAGACTTGCAACCGAAAGCCTGTTGCCTATAGCCAAGTTTTTTGCAAATGCGGCAGGTGTTGAAGTAGAGACAAGAAATATATCCCTTGCCGCTCGCATTTTGGCAGCTTTTAACCTTGCGCCAGACGACCTTGCATATTTGGGCAAATTGACAAAAGAACCCAGTGCAAATATAATAAAACTTCCAAATATTTCTGCGAGCTTGCCGCAAATGAAGGCGGCTATTGCCGAACTTCAAGGCAAAGGCTATAAAATTCCAAATTATCCTGAAAATCCTCAAAACGAAGAAGAGCAAAAAATAAAGGCTATTTACGATAAAGTTAAAGGCTCTGCCGTAAATCCTGTTATAAGGCAGGGCAATTCAGACCGCCGCGCTCCGCTTTCTGTTAAGCAATATGCAAAGGCGCACCCACATTCAATGGGAGAGTGGAAAAGCGATTTTAAAACCAAAGTTGGCTCAATGCAAAGCGGAGATTTTTATGAAAGTGAGAAATCCATAACTTTAAGTGAGAATACCTCTTTTTCAATAGAATTCATAAATGAAAAAGGTGAGCGAACAACTTTGAAAAAATCTGCTCCGCTTTTAGAAGGTGAAATTTTAGATGCCGCCGTGCTTAAAATAAAAAAACTGGAAAGTTTTTTTGAACAGGAATATGAGTGGGCAAAAAAAGAAGATATGTCTGTTTCCGTTCATTTAAAAGCGACAATGATGAAGGTGAGCGACCCCGTGATTTTTGGCGTTGCTTTCAAAACTCTTTTTAAATCGCTTTTCAATAAATTTTCAAAAGAATTTGCAGAACTTGGAATAGACTCAAATAATGGACTTTTGGATTTGAGAAAAAAAATCGCTGGAACCGCAAAAGAGGCAGAAATTGAAAATGAAATTCAAAATGTTCTGAAAAATGCTCCAAAGCTGTCTATGGACTTCAACAGCCCAAACGATATAATAGTGGATGCCTCGATGCCCGCTCTTATTCGCCGCGCTCCGCAAAATGAACTCGCTCTTATCCCCGACCGCTCTTATGCGTGGATTTATTCAGCAGTTATAGATTTTTGCAAAAAAAATGGTGCCTTTAACCCTGCCACTATGGGCAGCGTTCCAAATGTGGGCTTAATGGCGGAATCTGCGGAAGAGTATGGCAGCCACGATAAAACTTTTCTTGCAAAAGAAAAAGGAGTTATGCAAGCAGTTGATGCAAAGGGCAATGTTCTTTTGGAGCATAGTGTTGAGCAGGGTGATATTTTTAGAATGTGCCAAGCAAAGGATATTCCAGTTCGTGACTGGGTTCGCTTGGCGGTGAAGAGGGCAAAGATAACGCAAAGCCCTGTTGTTTTTTGGCTAGACCCAAACCGCGCTCACGATAGAGAAATTGAGAAAAAAGTTAAAGATGAACTTTCAAAAATGGATTTGAACGGTTTGGATGTGAGCATAAAAAAATCCCTTGATGCTATCTTTTTTTCTATGCAAAGGGCAAAAGATGGCTTAGACACAAT
>CAZIMU010000326.1:0-1558 GCA_964540355.1 uncultured Fibrobacteraceae bacterium
CCGCAGACGGCCGCTATTGGGGTTTTGTTAGCGCAAGGAATATAAAAGCCAAAGCTTTTATAATATATTTTAGCCTAGACAAGGAATCTAAAATTGAATTGCTAAAACCTTGGACATGGATTCACTTGCCTGCCGACATTCGCTGGAGCCGCATAGCGAGGATTATACACCTTATACAGTAATTGCTGGTTCCTGCTTGGACAAACAGTGCAAACTTCCGCCTTCTTCGATAGGGGTTGTACAGTCTATGCCAATAACTTCTCTGTTTGGAAATATTTTTTTGAAATATTCCAATGCGGCAGAATCATTTTCACAATTATATATAGGTACAAGCAAAGCACCATTTACAAATATGAAATTCATATAAGAAGCTGGCAAAGTTTCTTCTCCAAACTTTTTTTGCGGAGGAAGTGGCAAAACATCTACCTTTGCAGATTCGTAATGCTCGCCAAGCCAAATTTCAATTTCTTTTTTTTCCTGCTCAAAACCCGCCGCCATAACAACGTGGTTTTTTGCGACAAAACGGGCGAGGTTGTCTATGTGGCCATCGGTGTGGTCGCCGTCTAAACCTTTTGGCAAAATTTTAAGAGATTTTATTCCAAACGATTCTTGCAAATCATTTAAGAATTCTTTTTTCTTTTCTTTTGAATTGCGTTTTTCTCCAAAAAGGCAGGGAGCCGTTGTTAAGCAAAGCCCATCGCCGTTGAATTCCACTGCTCCGCCTTCCAATATCCAAGAATATTTTTTAAGCGGGATTTTCATATATTCTGCAATTTTGTCTGGGACTTCATCGTCCGAGTTCCAAGGCGGGAATTTTTCGCCCCAAGCGTTGAACTCGTAGCTCACAATTTTACCTTCAACAAAAAAAGGACCATAATCCCTAATCCAAATATCATCGTGGGGAATTTTTAAATCGTCTAAAATTTTCACAGGCTGAAAGCGAGAAATTGTATCTATGAGTTTTGAATAAAAAGCATTTATCTGTTCTCTGCGCGATGCCCAGTTTTGCTCATTTATCGGCAAAGCGAGCCAAGTAGCTGCTTGTTCTTCCCACTCCGCCGCATAGCGAATTTCACCGCTCATTGCTCATTCCACACATTCAAAATATCGTAATACAAATCCACTCTGCGGTCTCTCAAATGCGGCCAAATTCTGCGGTTCTGTTCTATTTCATCAAAGTCTATTTCAGCAGACATTGTCGCAATATCTGTTGAAAGTTGTTTTATCACAAAACCGTCTGGAGCGCATAAAAAAGAATTTCCCCAAAAAGACAAATTATTTTCTTTGCCCGTTCTATTTGTTGCCAAAACAAAAATTCTGTTCGCTATGGCGTGACCGCGCATAACGGTTTGCCACGAATCCAGTTGGCGAGCATAGACTTTTTTTGGTTCGTGCAAATCCCAGCCTATGGCTGTTGGGTAAATTAAAATATCTGCGCCGGAGAGCGCCAAAATGCGAGCCGCTTCGGGGAACCATTGGTCCCAGCATATCAAAACGCCCAAGTTGCCTGCGCTTGTGCGAATGGTTTTGAATCCTGTGTCGCCTGGGGTGAAATAGT
>CAZIMU010000327.1:0-1541 GCA_964540355.1 uncultured Fibrobacteraceae bacterium
TTTCTTCCGTTGTAAACTTGGTCGCGGGTATCTGCGTAAACATCAAAGCCTTGGGTTTTTCTGGAACCTAAATGTATGTAAGCATAAGTTCTTGCGGCAACAGCTTGAGCCTTCAGTGCCTCAAAGCCTTCTAAATTCAGTTTGCCTATTTCGTGCGGAACAACGCCTTTCAAATAATCTTCTGTGTCTAGGTGATTTATTATGGTTACACCTGTGTCTGCGGCAATCACAATCCAAGTGCCTCTATAAGTTTTGCCGGCATAGGTGCAATTCCCTTTTGTCTCAATTTCTGTTCTGCTGCTTTTTCCTGCTTTGAATTCCCATTTTTTTTCTGGGCAGGTTATCACCGCAAGTCTCTTTTCAAAACCAATTCCAACATCTATTTTTTTTTCTATTATCGGTTTTTTTGCAGTATCTGGTTCCACAGGTTCTGGCATTGGCGTTGGTGTTGGCGGTAGAGGCTCTTCTATTTTTTCTTCGGGCAGGGTGCTTGGGGGTTTTTCCACAGGTGCAAGCGGGCGCAGTGGTGCGCAGGCAAAAAGCAAAAGAACAAGGGGCAAAAAGAATTTCAAAAACATCAGAATTTAAAAGTAGAATTTTCTATTTTCCCTGCATGGTTAAGCATTACAAGTTGCAGGCAGGAAGGATTGTTGCTACCGAAAAGCACGAGGCACAAGTCACAATGCTAGTTAGCCCAGATCACGATGAGATAAATTCTCTTATAAAAACTGGTGGGTTAGACGAGCACACAATTTCTTCTGCTTTTGACGTGGAAGAACTTGCCCGTTTGGAATATGAAGATGATTATACCGCCATTATTTTCAAAAAACCTAAAAGCTATAATGCAGAAGACCAATTTATGTTTCGCATAAGTTCTTTTGGTATTTTTGTGTATTCAAATAAAATAATAATTTTAAGCGATGCCGTGCTGCCTTTGGTTGACGAAAAACGTTTTTCTCGCATAACATCGCTGAATATGCTTGTACTCAAACTGTTGAATTATTCCTCTTACCATTTCAGCGAACACTTGCGCATAATAAGCCGTGTGAACGATGAATTGGAAGCAAAGCTGATTAGCTCTGTGGATAATAAATATTTGCTCTATATGTTTGGACTCTGCAAATCCATGGTTTATTATTTGGATGCAATAGGCTCTAATCAAATTGTGCTGCGCAAATTGCAAAATAGCCGCAATTTGGTTTTTACCGAAGCAGAAAAAGATTTGCTAGACGATATTTGCATTGAAACTTCGCAGTGCTTGCAGCAAACGGAAAATCTCTCCAATATTCTATCCAGTATGATGGATGCCAGGGCCAGCATTGTTAGCAATAATTTGAATACTATGATGAAAACGCTCACCGTGCTGACCATTGGAATAATGGTGCCAACATTTGTGGTTAGCTCATTCTCAATGAACTTAAAATATCCCGCTAATATGGAGTCTGACTTGGCGTTTTGGGTTGTTATGTCTTTAGTGGTGCTTGTAACACTTGGGTTTTTATTTATCCACAAAAGGAATAAATGGTAAAAAAGCCTCTGGC
>CAZIMU010000328.1:0-1539 GCA_964540355.1 uncultured Fibrobacteraceae bacterium
TGCGCAAAGGATTTAAAACCGAAAATTTTTAGCTTTTGTATTTTCACTGGGAAAAATAATGTAGAAATTTCTATATTAACCCCTATGAAAACTGTCCTCATCATAGGTGCTGGCCCAGCAGGGCTTACCGCTGCCTTGGAATTCCTGAAAAAAGGAGATATCCATCCGATAATTGTTGAACAAGAAAATTTTGTTGGCGGAATTAGCCGCACGGTTGAGTACAACGGCAATAGAATGGATATTGGCGGTCACAGGTTTTTCAGCAAAAACAACTGGGTTATGGAGTGGTGGAAAACAATTTACTCAGACATGATGATACGCCCACGTCTCTCTCGTATTCTTTATATGCGAAAATTTTTTGACTATCCTGTATCGCTAAATGCAAATACAATAAAAGGGCTTGGCTTATGGAGAATGGCAAAAATAGGTACAAGCTATTTAAGATACAGTTTATTCCAAATTAAAAAAGAAAAAAATTTGCAAGATTTTATGCTGAACCGCTTTGGCAAAGAACTCTACCTAACATTTTTTAAAGATTACACAGAAAAAGTGTGGGGAATTCCATGCGAGCAAATAAGCGCGGAATGGGGCGCGCAGAGAATAAAGGGACTGAGCATTGCTAAAACAATAAAGCACGCACTTTTTAAAAATTCCAAAGAGACAAGTTTGATAGATGAATTTTTATACCCCAAACTTGGTCCAGGAGATTTATGGCAACGTGCCGCAGATAAAGTTCTGGAAATGGGTGGGGAAATTAAATTCAACACAAAAATAGAGAAATTGAATTTAAAAGAATATGATTATGTTCTAAGCTCAATGCCGATTAAAGATTTGATAAATGCCTTGGAAAACGTTCCCCCAAACATCAAAGAAATTGCGAATGGCTTGGTGTACAGGGATTTTATAACTGTTGGGGTGCTTTTAGAAAAACTTGAAGTAGGAAATATTAAAGATAATTGGATTTATGTTCAAGAAAACGATGTGAAAGTTGGCAGGTTGCAAATTTTCAATAATTGGAGCGAGCATCTGGTTAAGGATAAAAGCAAGGTATGGCTTGGCATGGAGTATTTTGCAAACGAAGGCGATGATTTGTGGAATATGAGTGAGCGAGTTTTCTCAGTATTTGCCATAGCAGAGCTTGAAAAAATTGGCATGGCAAAAAAAGAAAATGTTTTGGACACAGTGGTTGTTAAAGTACCCAAAGCTTACCCAGCATATTTTGGAACATACAATAAATTTGGCGAACTCAAAGCTTGGTTAGATGGCATAGACAATTTGTTTTTAATTGGGCGAAACGGAATGCACAAATACAACAATATGGATCATTCAATGCTAAGTGCCAAAGAAGCCGTGAACGCCATTCGCAGTGGCTCAAAAGATAAATCTGCAATTTGGAAAGTGAACAGCGAAGAGGATTACCATGAAGGTAAATAAAGATTTTATAAAATCGCTCGCTCCGATGTTCATAAAATATTTTTTTGCTGGATTGTTTTGCGCATTTGTTAATTGGGGTGTTTTTTATTTTTTCAACTATAAATT
>CAZIMU010000329.1:0-1526 GCA_964540355.1 uncultured Fibrobacteraceae bacterium
GTACGACGATATTCCATTTCAAATTGCAGACAGAGATGTAAAAAAATACGATAAAACAGCGCAGCTTTTGAATTTGCTCTTTTCACAAATTGATGGCAGGTACGAAGCACCGGATATTCTCACTCTGTTTGAATACTCAATGTTCGTGCAGGGCAAGGAATTAGATTCAAACGATAGGGAGCGTTTGGAAAAATGGGTTAAAGAAAATGCAATTAGGCATAGCCTTAACAGTTCGGCTCCTGCGCCTAATTATTCTTTTGCAGGTGGATTTGAACAGTTGAAAGCTGGTTTTTTTATGATTTCAGAAAATGGATTTTCTGAACTTGGCGATTATTGCTATCCAGATATAGAGGGAAGTTCTGCTTATATTTTAGGCGAGTTTGCGCATTTTGTAAAAACCTTGGAAAAATTTGATTCTGAGAGCAAAAAGGAAAAATCAATTGAAGAATGGGATGTTTTTTTAAAAGAAAATTTACCAGTATTTTTTGGTGATGACGCAACTAATTTTAACGAGTCTCAAGAAGACCCTTACCAAAAAGTTATGGAAGTTTGGGACTCTTTGAAAGAGGAAATATGTATTGGCTTTGGCAATAACTCAAAAGTGCAGATTAGCTTTTCAACGCTGAAAAATGCTTTGCAGAGAAAAATGGAATCAAGCGCAAAATCATCATATTCTATGACAGGCAAAATTTCTTTTTCAAATTTTGAAACTATACGAGCAGTGCCGCACAAGGTTATTTGCTGCATTGGTATGAACAGCAAGGAATTTCCGCATCAAAAACAAAGCAAAGATATTAGCCTTATGGCAGAATACAAACAAGGCGACAAGGATGTGGCAAATGAAGAACGCTTGATGTTTTTGGAACTAATTGGCAGTGCAAGGGAAAAACTTTACATAAGCTGGATTGGTCAAAGCGAAAAAACGGCAGAAGACCTTGAACCTTCCAGCGTAGTGATTATGTTTTTGAAAAATTTGAAAGAACAATATGGAATAGAACAAAAAGATTTAATAGTAAAACATCCATTGCAACCTTTTTCAAGAAAATATTTCAACGGAACTTTGAGTACCTATGATGATAGGTGGCAAAATTTTGAAAATTCTGATTCAAGCAATATTTGGGAATGGAAACCGTTATTCAAAGAAACAGAAAAAAGAGATATTGATGCTTTATTTAGAATTTTATCTGATGCTCCGAAGTATTTTTTAAAAGGCGTATGCAAAATAGAATTGCCAGAACCCATTGAACTTTTGGAAAATGTTGAACCATTTACTGTGGAAAAGGGGCTGGATAAATGGAAATTATCTGATTTGATTTTAAAAAATGAAAATCGCGAAGAATATATGGAAGAGATTAAAATTTCTCAATTAAAAGGCAGTTTGCCAAGTGGTAAATTTGCGAGCAAAGTCATAGAGAATACAATAATTGAAATAGAAGAGTTAAAGGAAATGGCAAAAAATGAAAAAGAAGGGACTTTTTGGATTTATCCGAGCAAAGATAAAGGCAAATACCGTTTAAAACATTGGT
>CAZIMU010000330.1:0-1506 GCA_964540355.1 uncultured Fibrobacteraceae bacterium
AGAAAAAAACATAGGGGTAAATTAGAAAAAATTTATTTTTTGTGATATTGGTCACGAAATCTAGGTAATGATTTTTTTACACATTAACTCGGAATTTTTCCGATTATCTGCGCAAAATTTCTATATTATGCTTATGTTTCACGCTTTTTTAGACAATTGCGGGGTAGTTCCCCTACGCACGGCTAACTTGCACACCATGCTTGCCAAATACAATTCTCCAAAGGATAAAATCGCATATATGGAAAAAAAGAAGGAAATTATAAGGATAAAAAAGGGGCTGTATGTTAGTTCGCCCGCAATTCACAAGCAGTTATTATCAAGAGAACTGATAGCAAATCATCTGTATGGACCGTCTTATGTATCTTTGGAAACGGCTCTGTCTTTTTATGGAATTATACCTGAGAGAACCGAAACTATGCGTTCCATAACTTTTAAAAGGAGCAAAAAATTCAAAACCTCGTTTGGCTTGTTTGAATATCAAAGCATTCCGAGTAAAATTTATTCCATAGGCTTTAGGCAGGAATTTGTCCAGGACAATTACGCTTATTTGATTGCAACTCCAGAAAAAGCACTTTGCGATTTATTGCTCGCCACCGCCAATTTGAAATTTTCTTCCAAAAAATCTATGCTGAACTTTTTGGAGCAGGATTTGCGTGTTGATTTATCCGCTGTAAAATGGGATATAGGTATTATTCAGGAATGTATAGATGCAGGCAAAAAGAGCAGAGATTTGATTTATTTGAAAGAGGTGCTGAATGAATGTATTTGATAATATGCTGTCTCAGCACAAAGCTATAACCAGAGAACAAAAAAACAATGCGTTCCGTGAAGTGATGCAGCAGATTGTGCTTGCAGGGCTTTCTCGTAGCGATTTTTTTGAACACGCCGCTTTTTACGGCGGAACCTGTTTAAGGCTGTTTCACGATATGCCGAGATTTTCAGAAGATATGGATTTTTCTCTGTTGCGAGCTGATAAGAATTTTGATTTGCAAAATTATTTTCCATTCATAAAGGAAGAGTTTTTGTCTGTGGGGAAAAGTATTGAGATTACTAAAAAAGGAAAACAGCAAAACACGAATATTGAATCGGCTTTTTTGAAAGATACTTCTTTGTTTTATGATGTTAAATTTCAAACTGAAAGACAGGTGAAAATCAAAATTGAAGTGGATACTCTGCCGCCGCTGGATTTTGAAACCGAAAATAAACTGCTTTTACAGCCTTTTTCCTTTAACACTCGATGCTTTACATTGCCGTGTTTGTTCGCAGGCAAGGTTCATGCGTTTTTGTTCAGGAATTGGAAAAATAGAGTTAAGGGGCGAGACTGGTTTGATTTTGAATGGTATGTTAAAAATAAAATTCCAATAGATTTAAAGCATTTTTTGGCAAGGGCAAAGCAATTTGGAGACCCTGATGGAAAAATAAAAGATGAAAAAAGTTTGAAACTCTCTCTAGCGGAAAGAATAAAATCCGTTGATATAAACGCTGTTAAAAGCGATGTTATGCCTT
>CAZIMU010000331.1:0-1504 GCA_964540355.1 uncultured Fibrobacteraceae bacterium
TTCTCTCCGATGAGATAATGCGAATTTTGCACGAGCGTTCGGATAAAGAATTGCTAATGCTGAAATTAGACGAAGGCGATGTTCGTGGGCCTGTGAGTATTCGCATAAAAAGTTTTATAGAAACGGTTAAAGTACGCAAAGCAAAACAAGCACCTGCAAGTGTTTTGCCATTGCAAATACAGCCCTTGTTCTCCGTGCCTTATGCCAAAGGCGATGGAAAAAAACGTATAGTGCTAATTCCAAATTTAAGTCCGGCATTTAGTTTTTTGTGCGCAAAGGTCATGGAAAGAGAGGGCTTTAGAACAGAGCATTTGCCCCTTGCAGATAAAAGAGCTTTTGAGCTTGGCAAAAAATTTGTGCATAACGATATTTGCTTTCCGGCTCAGGTAAATATTGGCGAGGGTTTGCTTTGGCTTGAGCAACATCCCGAAGTTAGCCAAGACGAAGTGTGCATGGGTCTTGCAAAAAACTGCGAGAATTGCAGGGCTGGGCAATACGCCGTTATGTGCCGCAAGGCGCTTGACGAGGCGGGTTATCCCAATGTGCCAATTTTAACAACAGGCACAGACAACAAAAATATGCACCCAGGTTTCAATGCGGGTTTGGATTTTCGCCTGCACATGCTTTGGGGAATGGCAATAATGGACGGCATAGAGATAATGTTTCGTTCCATTCGCCCTTACGAAAAAAATCACGGCGAATCACAGAGGGTGTATAACTACTGGATTAAAGAAACAATGCAAGAAGCTGCTGGCAATAGGCGTGGTGCTTTGAAAAAATTTGAGCAAGCGGTTGAAGCCTTTAACAAAATAGAAGCCGATATATCTGTTCGCAAGCCAAGAGTTGCCGTGCTTGGAGAGATTTTGATGAAATACCACCCAAGTGCAAATGGTTTTGTTGAGGAATATCTTTTTGACCACGGAATGGAAGTGGTGCAGCCCGGAATGTTGGACTTTTTCAGGGTTGGCGAACTTGTTAGAATGGAAAAGGTGAAGCGCGGACTCATAGCGCATCCATTTATGAACTGGCTAATAGGCAGTGTTTCTTCTAAATTTTATTCAAAAGCTGCGAGTGATGTTGAAAAACGTGTTAAGAAATTCAAATATTACGAACACCACGCAGATTGTTATGAAATGTCAGACATAATAGAGAATACCGGAATGTTAGACAAAACCTACATAACGGGCGAAGGTTGGCTAATTCCAGGCGAAGTTCTCTCTTTGGCGGAACACGGCGTTAACAGTTTTGTTATTGTTCAGCCTTTTGCCTGCCTTGCTAATCACATTTCGGGCAGGGGTTTGACAAAAGCCATGAAGTCAAAATTCCCGCACATTCAAATTCTGAGCTTGGACTACGACCCAGACACCAGCCTTGCAAATATTGAGAACCGTTTGCAAATGCTCATAATAAATGCAAAGGAATTGGAAAAATCCCATTGACAAGGTCTTTAAATTTTACTATATTTACACCCACGGCTCTGTAGCTCAGTTGGTAGAGCGTCGGA
>CAZIMU010000332.1:0-1501 GCA_964540355.1 uncultured Fibrobacteraceae bacterium
TTCCAAACTCCCCTGCCGAAAGCATTGGGCTGCAAGCCGGAGACTTAATAGTTTCTGCAAACGGAACTGAGCTTTCTGCTGTTGAACCAGAAAACCAAATTAGCCACCTGCGTGGTGAGGCTGGAACTTCCATTAGCTTGGAGGTAAACAGAAACGGAGATGTATTTTCTGTTTCCACAAAGAGAATGGCTCTTTCTGTGCAAAGCTTAGATGCACAAGATATCTTAGAGTGGTATGGAAAAGACAAAGACTTAACCGCAGAAGAGCTAAATTTTTTGGCAAGCCAAAAAACAACCGAGGGCTACCAGCTTCTTGCCGTTATGCAGCATGGAGTTCCAGTTTTGAATTCCGCAGAGAATCTGAGCGCAAGCGCTGTTCAGCAAATCTCAATCAAAAAGGCAGCAGAGCCTGTGAATTATCAAGCTCCAAAACCCGTTCAAAACTCAGTTCAAAACATTGGTCTAAGCAACAAAACTCAAAATGCTTTGCTTGTGAATGTAAAAGGCGCTCATGTTAATAAGCAGGGAAAGGTGCCAATTTATAAGGTGAAGTGAACGTCTGAACCCCGATTCTCAGGATTCAAGGATTTTCAGGATTATGCAACAATATATGCTTAAATTCTATTAATCCTCTAATCGGGGGTATCATGGTTCCAGACAATTAATATAAACGTCTCTTATGCTGTTCCGCAAGTTCTTTTAGCAATTTGCGGCGCGCGGAAGTGTGAATGCGTTTCTTTTTCTCGGATGGCTTTTCAAATCTCTGATGTTGCTTGACATCGGAAATAATGCCATTTTTCTCGCAAGATTTTGTAAATCTTTTCAAAGCCTT
This sequence comes from uncultured Fibrobacteraceae bacterium, assembly GCA_964540355.1. Taxonomy (GTDB): domain Bacteria; phylum Fibrobacterota; class Fibrobacteria; order Fibrobacterales; family Fibrobacteraceae; genus Fibrimonas. Next base: position 832 of record CAZIMU010000332.1, read on the forward strand.
TTCAAAAGGTTCATTTGGCTTTACTACTACTCCTATCACAGATATCCTCTATTCAAAATTTCCTGTAAATATAGAAAAATTTTATTATTTTGTCAAGGATTTAACAATATTTTGTCAATTAAGTGTGTTTTTTAACTAAAAATAAGCATTGCCACAATCAAATCAAAAATCAAAATGCAAACACATGAGCTAACCACCACGCTCATGGTGGCAAGCCCAACGCCTTTGGCTCCAGAACCGGCGTGCAAACCGTGGTAATAGCCCAAAAGATAAATCAGAGTTCCAAACACAAAAGATTTCAGCACTCCAGAAAATAAATCCCTTATGTCAAACATATATTGCATACCTGTGTAATAAGTATAGCTGGTTATATCTAGCGCAAGAATACAAACCAGCCAGCCGCCTATAAGCGCAAGGCAATTTGAAATAACGCTAAGAGCGGGTAGCATAACAAAAAAAGCAACAAATCTTGGCAATGCCAAATAACGCAAAGGATCGAGCCCCAATACCTCGTAAGCCGCGAGTTCTTCCTTTTCTTTCATTGTGCCTATTTCTGCGGCAAGGGCGCTCCCAACGCGACCAGCCAAAACCAAAGCGGTTAAAATTGGCCCAAGTTCAATTAAAATCATTTTGCAAGCAGCGGTTCCAACAAATTTATCTGGAACAAGAT